>JAYTGI010000218.1:0-12875 GCA_043733605.1 Demequina sp.
ACCCCCGCCACCCCGTCGATCCCCGAGCCGAATTGCCACGACGTCCCGACCGCGGCGGCGTCCGTCACCGAAAAGGAGTAACTCATGACCTCAGGATCCGCCTCACGGCTCCACAAGCGCGAGCAAGTGGTCGATGAGCTCCGCGCCGCCCAACGCCGTCAAGACCGACGCCACACGATGATCACGCGCCTCGTCTGGGTGGTTGGGGTACTCGTGATCGGCGGTTTGGTGACGGCTGCTTTGCTGTCTGCCCGCCCAGAGACCAGGACGGTCGCACAAGACGCGACTCCGTTCACTTTGCCGCTCAGCGATGGCGGGGAGGTCTCGCTCTCCGATTACGCGGGCAGCCCAGTCATCCTCTTTTTCAATGAGGGCGCCGGTTGCGACTCGTGCCTCATGCAAATGGCAGAGATCGAGAAGAACCCCGGTTTTGCCGAGGCGGGCATCGCGGTCTTGCCGATTGTCATGAATTCGGCCGACCAGATCAACGCCGACCGCACGCGGCTCGGTGTCACGACGCCATTCGCTCTCGACGACGGCACCATCTCAGGGGCCTACGACACCCTCGGAACGGGCATGCACGAGGGTCTTCCGGGACACGGCGTCATACTCATTGACGCTGCTGGCGTCCAGCGCTGGTACGGGAACTACCCGTCCATGTGGCTCGAGCCAGCGGAACTGCTGACGATCGTGACGGACGAGCTGGCCTGAGCGCGGCTGGTCAACACGAGAAGTCGAGTGGCAAACCGCCACCATCCGGAATTTGCGAAAAGGGTAAGGAGTGGTTCGAAGTCTTCATCAATTCCCGATGAGGACTGCGCCGCCTCTCTCGGTCTTAACGCAACGATGATCCAAGGCCTGTCCGCGGCCCCAGCACAGGGGACCTACGGGTTGGCCGTAAAGGAGAATAATGGAACACCTCAAGCACCACCTGAAGCACATGGCAATTGCTGGCGGCGCAATCTTGCTCGTCTTGGTGATCGCCGGAGTCGACCTCGGCCAAGCGCTGCGATGGGCGATCCTCCTCGCGTGCCCCATCGGAATGATCGCAATGATGGCCTTCATGGGGCGCCACAGGGACGCAGGTGTACCTCCTGCTCAGGCCGACGGCAACACTCCGGAAGCGAACGGCGCGGACTCGCCGCCGGTGACTCATCACCACTAGCCGCCACATGAAGCTGCGGCCCCGCAGCGTCCGGCGAGTCCCCTCTTGACCCGACGCGGAACTCAAGGAAAGGTGTATTCATGAATCACCATGTCGTTGGTCCCGAGAAAGACTCCGCCGTTGACCCCGTGTGCGGAATGGCGGTCGAGTTGGCGAACGCATTTGCGACTCGCCTCCACGACGGCCACGAGTACTTCTTCTGCTCGACCTACTGCGCGGAGGAGTTTGACGCCAACCCCGCGAAGTACGCCAAGAGTTGACGCGTCCGAGGCCAGGCGTCGGCGATGATGCGGCTTCCACATCCCGGTCAAAGTGCCGCACCGCGCGGCTGGCCTCCCCTCGGTGAGCGCGACGAGCCGCTTGGCGCCCTTTGGTTCCGTTCCTGAACGCTCACGGCTAGAGAGAGAGAAGGCTGACGATGCCCTCGGATTCACGGAGCACGGTGCTTCAGGTAGCAGGTGTGCAGTGGGCATCATCGAAGGCGCTGGCAGAGTCGGTGCTGTCACGCCACGTCGGCGTGCTGAGCGTAGAAGTCAACCCCGTCGCTCAGACCGCGACAATTGCCTACGACCCAGAGGTGACTTCGGTTGCAGCGCTCACCCAATGGGTTCGCGATTGTGGCTACCACTGTTCGGGCCAATCGGTGCCCGACCACGTGTGCGACCCGATGGCCGATCCTCATAGCGTGCACCCACGGCAGAAGCCTGGTCACGAGGCTGGACACGCGGCGGGTCATCCGGATCCAACGCAAAGCGAAGAGCACAAGGGCCAGGTCCCCCAGGAGCCGCGCACAGACCACGCTGGACACGCGGCGGCGGCTGGAAAGAGCCCGCGGGAGACAATGGGCCACGGCGGGGGTCATGCAGGAATGTCGATGGACGCAATGGTCGCGGACATGCGACGTCGCTTCCTTGTCGCAGCCGGCCTGTCGATCCCGATCCTCCTGTACTCGCCCATAGGGCGCGACGTCCTCGGTTTCCGCGTTGCGGCGCCGTTCGGGTTGCGCGACGACATCGTTTCCTTACTGCTGAGCCTGCCCGTCGTCTTCTACGCCGGGTGGATCTTCTTCGACGGTGCGTACCGGGCGTTGCGCGCCCGGACTCTTGACATGATGGTGCTCGTCGCGGTCGCCGTGGGAGCCGGTTGGATTTACAGCGTTGCCATCTCCCTCACCGGCGGTGGCGAGGTGTTCTACGAAGCCGCCAGCGTTCTCGCGACCTTTGTCCTCCTAGGCCACTGGTTTGAGATGCGCGCCCGTGGCGGCGCCAATGAAGCCATCCGGTCGCTCTTGGAACTCGCGCCACCCAGGGCCGTCGTCTTGAGGGACGGGGAACCACGGGAGGTTGACACTGCCGACGTTGTGGTGGGCGATCTGCTGCTCATCCGGCCTGGGGCGAAGATCCCCGTCGACGGGGTAGTGGAGGAAGGCGACTCCGAGGTCGACGAGTCGATGGTCACCGGCGAAAGCCTCCCCGTCCGCAAGGAAACTGGCGCTGAGGTGATTGGCGCATCGATCAACACCACGGGGACTCTGCGGGTGCGCGCCACCAAGGTCGGCTCAGAGACCGCGCTCGCTCAAATCGTGGCCATGGTGCAAGAGGCGCAGAACTCCAAGGCACCGGGCCAGCGGTTGGCCGACCGGGCGGCGTTCTGGCTGGTGTTCGTCGCGCTGATCGGTGGGACCGCGACGTACATTGCGTGGATCATGGCGGGCCGGTCGATGCAGGAGGCGATGCTGTTCGCGATCACCGTCGTCGTCGTCACTTGTCCGGATGCTCTCGGTCTTGCGACGCCGACCGCGATCATGGTGGGCACAGGCCTAGGGGCCAAGCGCGGCGTCCTGTTCAAGAACGCCACCGCCTTGGAGGCCTCGGCAGGGATCACCACCGTCGTGATGGACAAAACCGGCACCCTGACCAAGGGGCGGCCAGAGGTCACCGACGTGGTCGCTGACGGAATCGACGAGTCGGCAATGCTCGCGTTGGCGGCAGCCGTCGAGCGCGAGAGTGAACACCCTCTGGCCCGTGGGGTCGTGGATTACGCCGATTCCCTGGGTACGCAACGACTTGAGGCGAGCGACTTCAAGAATGTTCCTGGCCACGGTGCTGGCGGCACCGTTGATGGGCGCGCGGTGCTCGTCGGCACGAAGAAACTCATGGTCGACCAGTCCGTCAACCTTGGGGCGCTTGATGCCGCCCTTGCGACCAAGATGGCCGAGGGCCGCACCGCCGTGATGGTCGCTGTGGATGGGCACGTCGTCGGGGTGATCGCCCTCGCCGACGCAGTCCGTGACACCGCGGCGGAGGCGGTGGCAGCTTTGCACGCCGCGGGGGTTGAGGTAGTCATGATCACCGGCGACAATCAAGCCACCGCAGACCGGATTGGCGCACAGCTTGGTATCGATACGGTGATCGCCGAAGTTCTTCCGGGCGACAAGGCCGCGCGAATCGCCGAGCTGCAACAAGCCGGCAAGAAGGTGGCGATGGTGGGCGACGGTGTCAATGACGCCCCTGCGCTCGCCCAAGCGGATCTAGGGATCGCCATCGGCGCGGGTACCGACGTCGCGATCGAGACTGCTGACGTGGTCCTCATGCGGTCGGACCCGCTTGACGTCCCTGTCGCGTTCCAGATCGCCCGGGGCACGCGCCGCAAGATGCGCCAGAACCTTGGATGGGCCGTCGGGTACAACGTCATCGCGTTGCCAATCGCGGCTGGCGTCTTTGAGCCGGCGTTTGGCCTCTACCTGCGGCCCGAGATTGCCGCGCTCTCGATGTCAGGGTCGTCGTTCTTGGTCGCGGTCAACGCGCTGATGCTTAAGCGCCTCCGCCTCACCGACGCCCGACCGACTACCAGCGATCCCGTTCGGGGCCGCTCGTAGTCGCTGGCGGGTGACGTCCCGCTGCGTGGTGGGAACCGCGCCGGGCTCGGCCTGCCGGGAGCCCAACTGCTACGGACTCAGTGGCAACCACCGCTCCCCGACCCGCGGGGGCGGGTTCCCTTGGTCGAGTCCGCGACGGGCGCGTCGGGCGACGACGCCGAGGGCGCGGGCCCGGTGTGCCCATCGTGGAAGGGTCCATCATCGCGATCTTCCCTGCCCCCGTGGCCCCCGTGGCCTCCGTGGCCCCCGTGGCCCCCGTGGCCCCCGGCATGCATGGCAATCATGAACCCAACGGCGCCCAGCGACAGGATCGTCCGCCCGGGAACTCCGGCGATCCACATTACTAGCGCCGCTGCGGCAATCACCAGATACAACTTCGTAGACAGGCTCTTCAGGGACATATCGACTCGACCTCCAGGCTAGAAGCGCGTGCGCGCTTGATCTTCCTCAGACCAGGATCGGGCCCGACGATGAAGATTCGCCCGCACTACCGATCAACTTTCGGTGTGGATTTGCTCGGCGCCCAGCTACTGGGACGCGACTCGGTGCGCGCCGCTGGCCCGAACCCCCTCGCGTTCCCCGTGCGGCACAACCCGTCGCGGGCATCGACACAGCGGACTTCATCCTTTCTTCACAGAACCTCGCTCGCGCGCCCACTGTTCGTAGCCCACGATGGGTGAATGGCGAAATGGTTCGGGGCTCGCACCCCTCGACAGGCTCCGGGAGCCGGTGCGAACGATCGGGTCGCTGGACGTCGGACCTTCGGGACTGTCGTCACAGGCACTCTTGGGGCTCTTGGCGGCGTGGCCCCCCATGTGCTCCACCACGTCGGCCCACTCGTCGGGACCGCATTGGTCGCGGGAGCAGGGGGCACGGCTCTCTTCGGCTTCCTCGGCCTCGCCGCCTCCGTGCCCATGCTGCTCAGACTTCGACGGCGCTTCGCCAACTGGTGGGCCCCAGGCATTGCGCTAGCCGTCTTCACGGCGATGTTTCTGCTCTCCGCCCTCGTCATCGGGCCCCTGATCAGCGGCAGCGGCGACGCGACCCCGACGCAAGGCTCCGTCGTCCACGACGAAGCGCACCACGAAGATGCGCCGTAAGCGCGTCGCGCCCTACAACGCTTCTACGACGTGAGGTCACTCACCGAGCTCGGAGGCAGCCTCGACGGGGACAGGGCATTGGAGATCGGCTGCGGGACGGGCTACGGGACGCAGTTCGTGGTCGGACGGATGGGAGCATCGTCGATCGAAGCGATCGATCCCGACCCGAAGATGGTGGAGCGCACGCCCATGGTTGCGCCAACACGTGAACATGACCCGAATCGCCGACGGTGACGCCCCCGACCTATGTGGGGCGCCCGCGACGTAGGTTGGATCCGATGACGAGGTCTTCGATCTCGCCGTGATCCACCGCGTCGACGAGCGAGGCGAGCCTGCGGGAGGGGTTGCGCCGTAACCGCCGAGGGTAGCCCGCCCCCGAATTACCTGGCGGTTCGGCGGCCGACGATCCCCGCGAGGAGAAGGACGATGCCCAGAACGTTCACGACCATCCCTGGCCACTCATCCAGGCGGTCAGCCAGGGTGAGCGACGTACGGAGTGGCAGCTCCCCCACCATCTGGTCGGCAGTGAACAGGCCCGTTGAAGCCAACACGCCACCGTCGGGGCCTATCAGGGCGCTGACCCCCACCGTGGAGATCTGAACCACCGCCCGACCGTGTTCGGCGGCACGGAACCGCGACATGGCCAGCTGCTGCGTGGACTCTTGTGTCAGCCCGAACGATGCATTGTTGGTGGGGATCACGATGAGTTCCCCGCCATCACGCACTCCCTCCCTGATCAGGTCGTCGTACGCCACCTCGAAGCAGATTGCGATGGTGATTGGCACGTCCCTACCTAGCCGCGTGATCGGTACCTGGACCAAGGCCCTCCCGGTCCCGGGGACCATGTCCGTCGCGATGCGGTCAACGACCGGCGCGAGCCGCCGGAAGAAGTCCCGGTAGGGAACGTACTCGCCGAACGGCACAGGCCTCTGCTTGGTGTATTCGACGTCGGGGTTTGCGCCGACCCCCGGCTCCCACAGGATGTAGTTGTTGTACCTGAGCCCGGGCACGAACCTCTGGGTGCCAAGCAAGATCGGCGCGCCCACGGCGCGTGCGGCGTCATCGATCGCGGCGGCGACACCGGGGTCTGTACGCGGATCGATATCCGAGGCGGACTCGGGCCACAGCACGAGGTCGAGCTCCCCTGGGTCCACCTGCTCGAGCAGGGCGCGTGTGCCGTCCGCGTGGTTCGCAGCGACTTCCCGCGCTTGTGACATCGCCTCCCCACCCCTCGTCGGCACATTGCCCTGCACGGCTCCGACCCGCAGGCTGCCCGACTCGGCGGCGGTGTTCAGCGGCACAAGCGCGGGGACGAACACGATGGCGAAGGCGACGGCGAGGCAGGTGCCAGCCGAAGCGAGACGCCGCGCGCTCAACCGCACGACGGTCAGGGCCAGCAAGGCGCCGAGCACGACCACCACACCACTGACCAGCGGTTCACCACCCACGGAAGCGAGACGCAGGAGCGGCGCGTCGGTCTGAGAGAAGGCAAGGGTTCCCCACGGGAAACCGCCGAACGGCCAGCGCCCACGGAACTGCTCCACGCCAACCCATACGACCGCCACAGCCGCGACTTGCACCCAGGAGCGCTCGCGCACCCACGGCCCGCGACGCACCCAGACCCAGGCCGCGCCGAAAGCCGCCAGGTAGGACGCCTGGAAGACCGAGAGCGCCAGCCACCCGATCGGTTGGCCAACTGCCTCGTTCGCCCACCACACGTGGGGAAGGAAGAAAGCCAGCCCGTAGAGCGCGCCCACGACGAAGCCCCAGCGTGCCGAGTCGCGCCGCAAAGCGAGCAGGAGCAGGGCGACGCCGATGAAGGCCATCGGCCACCAGGACCGTCCCGGGAACGCAGTGTCCGTCGCCAAGCCGCCAACGACGGCGAGTGCCGCCGACCAGCGCCGCCCGTGGCGGTCCGTGCTGGCGGCACTCCGGACGCGCGCGTCAAGCGGAGCGCTCACTTCCTGACGGCTAGATGACGGCATCACGAGACGCAGGAGAGCACGGTCATCATCCCAGCTCAGCTTGGTAGTTGTTGCGGCGGTGGATCGCCCGCTGGCCGGCATTGCCCGCCTGGAGATCCACCGCCACGGTCTCTTTTGGGAGCACGTTGATAGTGTTTTTACGCATCGCTGTGCGACGGTGCGCGGAGGCCACGGCCAAGGTGTGCCCGTGCCCGTGCATCGGGTGGAACATCATGGGCTCGTTGCGCATGACCAGCCGAACGCGCTCGCCGGCGCGGTTCTCCAAGGGTTCGTGGTCGCCGAACGCCGCCCGGTTGATGAGCCACCTCCGGCCTCCGCGACCACCCCGAGACGGTCCGGACATCCCACGGCGACGCGCCGGCCCCTCAGCTTTCGTCCGCGAGCAGCTGCTCCATCAGCGCGATTTCTGCCTCCTGCGAGTCGACGATGCGCTGAGCGAGGTCGCGTGCTTCGGGGTTCACGCCATCTTTGAGTTCAGTCCGCGACATCGAGACTGCGCCCTCGTGGTGCTCTATCATCATGCGCAGCCACATGTCCTCAAAGTCGCCGCCCATCATTCCGCCGAGCGTCTCGGTGTCCTCGTCGGTCATCATGCCCATGCCGTTGTCGCCGCCCATCATGCCCATGTGTGAGGCAGTGTCGGGGACGTCGTAGCCCCACGAACCAAGCCAGTCGGACATCTGGTCGATCTCGGGTCCCTGAGCGGCTTCAATGGCCTGGGTGAGATCAGCGAACGCAGGCGTCAACTCCCGGCCGTCAGTCATGTCA
The DNA here is from genome assembly GCA_043733605.1 of Demequina sp. Classification (GTDB taxonomy): domain Bacteria; phylum Actinomycetota; class Actinomycetes; order Actinomycetales; family Demequinaceae; genus Demequina. Next base: position 7,897 of record JAYTGI010000218.1, read on the forward strand.
ACCATCAAAAGAGCCTGCGCGTGGTGAGGAATCATGTCGGACAAGAACGTGACGTCTTGGTCATTGAACTGCGCGTCAGCGGCGACGCTAGGCGGTGGAGTAGAGGCAGGCGCAGAACTTGGTGTCGCGGCGCAACCAACGAGGGCGAGCGACGTGACCGCGACGGCGGCGAGCAGGGAGAATCGGTGGTTCATGGGGTATTCCTCACTGGTGTGCATGGGGACTGGTGCTGGGACGAGCACCGGCAAAGAGCTCTCGGGTAACGGGCGTGCGCATCGCAAAGACGGACTGAGTCACAGTTCGTCGGTGCTCCCTATTCCTTCAACGAACTCCTCCGCCTCGATGTCGCCGTATGCATGACGAACCTCAAGGGTGGCCCGAGAGAACGTGGTGGACGCGGGGTCGCCTCCGGGCGAGTTCTTGCCACATCTTCCCCACATGTCACATCTCGTCTCGTTCGGCTATCGACGCAGGCCACCTACTGCGACGGTCGAGCACGCATGTGAAGGTTGCGCTCCTGAGAGGGTGAAGGTTCCGTGAAGACTCCGCTAACGGACAAGCGGGCTCCGCGTCGCAAGGCTGGCGACTAGGCTCTGCGGGCGTGGAGGAGGTCGTGGCGGCTGACGATCTGGCCGCGTTCCGGGCCTACGCTGATGGACGCGACGCGGCAGCCCAAGATTGCCTTGATCGCGCGCCAGCGATGTCCTCGGTCCACCCAGGGAACGTCTCGAAGATCGTCGCGTCGCCGCAAGATCCCTGACATCGCGCCGCTATAGCGGGTGCAGAAGGCGATGCACAAACTGCCGTGTGCGCTCCTCTCGCGGCGCGCGTAGCACCTGCGAGGGCACCCCGTGCTCGAGCACCCTGCCTTGGTCCACGAACGCCACCTGCTGCGCCACCTCACGCGCAAACTGCAGCTCGTGAGTGACCACCACCATGGTCCAGCCCTCTGCGGCAAGGTCGCGCATGAGGGTCAGGACATCGCCAACGAGTTCGGGGTCGAGCGCGGAGGTGGGCTCGTCGAACAGCAGCAGGTCGGGGCGAAGCGCGAGCGCACGCAGAATTCCCACCCGTTGCTGTTGCCCCCCGGAAAGCTCATGTGGGTAGGCCCCGGCGCGGTCCACCATTCCCACGCGGTCGAGCAAAGCGAGCGCCTCCTCGTGAACCTTGTCCCGCGGACGACGTTGGACGACTACAGGGCCCTCGGCGATGTTCTCCAGCACGGTGCGGTGGGGGAACAGGTGGTAGTGCTGGAACACCATTGCCGAGCGGTCTCTCAACGCGCGAAGCTCACGCGGCGCGGGGCGGGCGGAGAAGTTGACGGTCGTGTCCCCGATTGTCACGCGACCTGCGTCTGGTACTTCGAGACCATTCAGGCATCTCAGCAACGTTGTCTTCCCGGAGCCTGAGGCCCCGATCACCGCAAGCACCTCGCCGCGCGCCACGCTCAGGTCGACCGAACGCAGCACCTCGGTCTCGCCAAAACGCTTGGAAACGCCTTCGACGGTGAGCAGGGACGATGCTGGGATGGGGTCAGTGTGCGACATACCGATCAAGTCTCCTTTCCAGGGTGTTTTGCCCGCTCGATAGCGCGAGACAGACCACCCAGTAAACGATTGCCGCCTCGACGTACAGCGCCATGAAATCCTGGCTGAAGGCCGCGATTTGCTGGGCCTCACGGAACAGTTCCGTCACCAGGATGAGGGAGGCAAGCGATGTGTCCTTCACCAGCGAAATGAAGGTGTTCGACAGCGGCGGCACGGCGACCCGCGACGCCTGGGGCAAGATCACCCTTCGCAGTGCGACGCGCCGAGACATCCCTATCATGTACGACGCCTCCCACTGGCCCTTGGGCACTGAGAGAATCGCAGCCCGCACCACCTCGGCCGCGTAGCCTCCCACGTTGAGGGAGAACGCGATGATCGCGCTGGGCCACGGGTCGATGGTGAGCCCCAAGGAGGGCAGCCCGTAGAACACCACGAACAGCTGAACCAAGAGCGGTGTGCCGCGGACAACGGACACGTAGAGCCCTGCCGCGGCCCTCACCGCGCGGTTCCCATACAGCCGCATGAGAGCTACCGCCACCGCGAGCACCATGCCCGCAGCGAAGGAGGCCAAAGCTAAGGGGATGGTTCCCCGGATCGCCCCGCTCACCAGGGGGCCGAGCGATCCGAGGACCAGATCCCAGTCGATCTCGGTCACTGGCCGGGCGCCACCGAGACGTCTTCACCGAAGAACTCTGCAGAGATCTCCGCGAGGGTGCCGTCTGCGGCCAGCTTGGCAAGCGCATCGTTCACGGCCTGCGCGAGCGAGTCGCTACCCGACGCAAATACGAAGGCGCTACGCGAGAAGTCATCGGTCTCGGCAGCAATGACGAGGCCCGCGGCGCCGGTCTGCTTCTGGTAGTCGAGGAAGGTCAGGTTGTCGTTGATGGTGGCGTCCACTCGCCCTTGCTCGACGAGCGCGACAGCTTGCGCCCAACCCTCGACCGCCTCGATGTTCGCGCCAGACTCCTGCGCGAGGGCGTGCCAGTTGGAGGTGAGCGACTGTGCGGTGGTCTTGCCCTCAAGGTCCGCGAAGGAGGCGATGTCGGTAGTGTCCTCCGAAACGACAATCACACCCGTCGAGTAGGTGTAGGGCTGGGAGAACGTGTACGACTCCTCGCGCTCGGGCGTGATGGAGACCTGGTTGGCGATCACGTCGAAGCGGCCCGCCTCGAGGCCCGCGAAGATCGCGTCCCATTGAGTCTCCTCGAAACGAATCTCAACACCCAACTCTTCAGCGACCGCTCGCGCGACCTCGACGTCGTACCCGGTGAGGTCCCCTGAGCCGTCTACGTGGTAGCTAAACGGGCGGTAGGTACCCTCCGTGCCAACCACGAGAACTCCTGCCTCCACGATGTCGGCCAGGGAGGTGTCAGTGGCGGCGGAGGTGTCAGTGGCGCCGGTAGACGGCTCGGGGGTTGCGCCGTCCGTGCCAGAGGTGCACGCCGCGAGAGCGAGGGAGGCGACGATGAGTGAGACCGGTAATGCAATGCGGATGTTCATGGTTGATGCCTTTCTTTCTGTAAGACGGCGCGTGCGCCGATGCAAGAGCCTCGACGAGCTGGTCGTGGTGGCGCAGAGGTGCCGACACGCGGCACAGGAGCACCTGGCGGCGATGGCGAGGGCGGCTCGACGGCCGCCTGGCTATTGAGTGCGCCGCTGGAAAGCGGGACGCACAATCAACAGCTGAGCGAGGACGCCCCACGACACGACAACGCGCCGCAGCCGTGGGGCGCGGGCATGTGCATCATGGAAAGGGCGGGCATAGGAGGAAGAATACCGCACGCAATCCGGGCCGCACGCCAGACGGGCGACCGCGGCGCCACTGCGGGCGACCTCTCGGCCTCGATCCGAGACAACTTCGGCGTCAGTAAAGGGCGCGCCACAACACCTCGGCATCCTTGCCCGCGCGCGCCTAGTAGCCGTGCCTGTCGACGCCCAATGGCGCTGGTACACGCTCGCGCCCCATGCCGCGTGGCCGCTCATCGATTGGCTTCGCTCGCTCGAGCGTTCCTACTGACCTCGCGCGTGCAGCAAGTCGTGACGCACGATGATCTCGTCGCGGGCGGGGCCCACTCCGATCGCTGATATGCGACAGCCCGAGATCTTCTCGAGCGCGACAACGTAGTCCTTGGCGTTCTTGGGAAGTTCTTCGAACGAGCGCGCCTTCGAGATGTCCTCGGTCCACCCGAGGAACGTCTCGTAGATCGGCACCGCCGCCGCAAAGTCCGCCTGGTCTTGAGGCAGCTCCTCGAAGCGCACCCCGTTGACGTCGTACGCGACGCACACGGGGATCCGCTCGATTCCCGTCAGCACGTCCAGCTTGGTAAGCACGAAGTCGGTCAGGCCGTTGATGCGCGACGCATAGCGCGCGACCACGGCGTCGTACCAACCGCAGCGGCGCGGCCTCCCCGTGGTGGTGCCGTACTCGTAGCCCACATCGCGCAGACGCTGGCCATCGGCGTCCAGAAGTTCCGTGGGGAACGGGCCCTCGCCCACGCGCGTCGTGTACGCCTTGACGATGCCGATGACGGCGTCGATCTTGGTAGGTCCGACGCCCGAGCCGGTACACGCGCCGCCCGCCGTCGCGTTTGACGACGTCACGAACGGGTACGTGCCGTGGTCGACGTCGAGCATCGTCGCCTGGCCGCCCTCGAAGAGAACGTTCTTGCCCGCGTCGATCGCCTGGTTGAGCAAGAGCGAGGTGTCTGCCACCATCGGCGCCAGGCGCTCGCGGTAGCTCAGCAACTCGTCGGCGACCTCGTCGACCGTGATGGCGCGGCGGTTGTAAACCTTGACCAGGAGGTGGTTCTTCATCGCCAGCGCGCCCTCAATCTTGTCGCGCAGCACCGCCTCGTCAAACAGGTCGCCCATGCGGATGCCGAGCCTGTTGATCTTGTCGGCGTAGGCGGGGCCGATGCCCCGGCCGGTGGTGCCGATCTTGCGACTCCCCAAGAAGCGCTCGGTCACCTGGTCCAGGGTGCGCGCGTACGGAGCGATCACGTGAGCCGCGTTCGAGATGAGCAGCTTCGAGGGGTCGACGCCACGCACGATGAGCGCGTCGAGTTCCCCCATCAGCACGGAGATGTCAACCACGACGCCGTTGCCGATGACGGGTATGACCCCCGGCGTGAGAATGCCTGACGGCAACAGGTGCAGGGCGAACTTTTGATCGCCGATCACGACGGTGTGACCGGCGTTGTTGCCGCCGTTGAACTTCACCACATAGTCGACGCGGGAGCCAAGAACGTCTGTGGCCTTGCCCTTACCCTCGTCGCCCCACTGGGCTCCAACAATGACGATGCCTGGCATCGCGTACTCCCCTCACCCGGTCACTGCCGGGGCTTGGTTGTTGCGGAACGTACGAACGCCCCCGGTGTCTTACGACTCCGAGGGCGTTCCGCGAAATCGTCGTACCTAGATCTTCTTACCAGC
>JAYTGI010000219.1:0-1665 GCA_043733605.1 Demequina sp.
TCGGCGCGCAGTGTCTCGAGTCGAAGTGGGTCGACGGGCAGGCCTGCAAGGACGCGATTGAGTTCGGCACCCTGGAGTATCCCGATGTACATTTCCGCAAGCGCCAAGGAGCGCGGCTCTTCGGTCGCGGTCGCGTCGGCAATTGTGGGCGCGACCAGGCCGATCACGTAGTCCATGACCGCCTCATTGAAGATTGCGCTCAGTCCCGGGTGCTCGCGCGCGGCCCCGATCACGAAGCGGTACATCGTCATACATGAGTCGGCGAAGAGAGTCTCCTGATAGGCCTCGGCAAACGCCGTGAGCCTCTCGGCGGGAGAGGTCTTCAGCAATGCTGCGCGACGCATGGGCCCGATGACCGCTTCAAGTTCCAGCGCCATCGCGGCCTTGAGGAGGCCCTCGCGTCCGCCAAAGAAGCGGTAGATCGTCTGCTTGGACGCGCCCGCGGCGTGCGCGACGTCGTCGACGGACGCGCCGAAGCCGCGCTCAAGGAACACCCGGAGCGCGGCTTCGGCGATCGCGTCCCTACGCGCCTCGCCCCGCGAGGCCGATCCCTTCACGTTCGATGACCTCCAGGAACGTTGATGGTTCGGGCCTGACTCTGTGGTTGTCGGCGTGATGGATCCAAGCGACAGTACCGTCGGCCCTCGTGATGATGATGGTGGGCACCACGGTATCTCCGTTGGTGCCCCCACCGAATGTCACTGGCACGCCACCCGTCTGCACGATGTCCAGCGCGCGCGCCGCGGCCCCTTCGGTGTCGACATAGAAGTCCATGGGTGCATCAAAGCGGCGGGAGAGGTCTTCTGAGTCCGCGGCGCGTTGAGGGCTGATGAGTGCCACGCGGACGCCGAGGCGTTCAAGCTCCCTGTACTGCTCCGCAATGCCCTTGACTTGGGCCATGCAGAAGGGACACCAGTTGCCTCGGTAGAACAGGATCACATGGGGCTCGTGGGCGAGGGCAGCGGAGGTGATCCTTTCTCCTGCAACGGTCACGAGCGGGAATTCTGGAAGCGGCTGACCCACCTCGAACGTGGCGGCCGGGCGATGCTGACGCGAGTACCACAACGTGTAGGCGAGCATGGCGGCAACGCCGGCAATCGCGATGATGCCTTCGCGCCAATCCGACGCAAAGGCGAGTGCGGATGTGGCGCCCGCGACCGCGTAGAACCACCGCGGGTGAAGGGCGGTCCGAGCAAGCTTTTGGGCGGGGGTGATCATTGTTCCGAAGATCAACGTCGCCGTGGCCAGCCAGGGCACGCTCGCGATCAGGGGAGCAGGAGATGCGTCGCCGGCGGCTCGGCCGATCGCGATCGCGAGCGCTCCGAGTGTCAGTACGCCAACAAGTTCTACGAAGGTTCGTTTGATCAGTCTCATGGGGTCTCTTCTGCGGAAAAGTGTACCGGGTCGTACACATAATCACAGGGCGACCTCATCTATTCCCGTTTCGGCAGAGTCATTGTGAACGTCGCTCCCTTGCCGAGCCCCGCAGACGCAGCGGTCACGGTTTCGCCGTGCGCCTGGACGAGCGAACGCGCGATCATCAGGCCGATTCCGCGCCCTCCTGCGGACGAGGCTTCGCGTCACGTTGTCAGACAGCGACGTGGACCAAGACGCCGACGCGCGTGACTCATAGCAGGGCGACGTTTCCTGTCTCGTGCGAGAGAG
>JAYTGI010000220.1:0-12827 GCA_043733605.1 Demequina sp.
AACATCGGTGCCGAGAAGGAGTCCACGCTCACTCTGATGCTGCTGCGCCAGCTCCAGACCGCGCTCGGCTTCTACGTGTCTCCAGCCGCGGCAGACGCCGCAACGGAGCAAGCTGCCGATGCCTTGTGGGCGCTCACGCTCGAGGCGGAGGCGGGCAGTGACAACCAGTTGCAGTTCCTGCGTGCCTTCGCGGCATTGGCGTCTACCGAGTTCCAGCTCGACAGCGTCCAGGCACTCGTGGACGACAAACTTCACCTCGACGGCCTCCCGATCGACACCGACTTGGCATGGGACCTGCTGAACTCGCTGGTTGCGGGCGGCAGGGTCACCGAGGTCGCGATCGAGCTGCAGCTGAGCAAGGACGCGACCGCATCGGGAGAGCGCCGTGCCGCACACGCGCGCGCCGCAATCCCCACCGCCGAGTCCAAGAAGGCCGCCTGGGACGCGCTCATCAACGCCTCGGCAGGCAAGGACCTGCCCAACGCGATCCAGTCCGAGACTACGAGCGGCTTCAACCATGTGCACCACGTGGCGATCCTCGAGCCCTACGTGGACGAGTACTTTGCGATGCTGCGCCGCGTCTACAGCGAGAAGACCAACGAGATGGCCTCCAACCTGATCGAGGGCCTCTACCCCTCGCAACACGCGGGCCGAGTGCTCGACCTCCAGGACAGGGCCGATGCCTGGCTCTCAGAGAATGCAGATGCTCACGACGCGCTCAAGCGCCTGGTGATCGAGGGCCGCGACAACGTGCGCAGGGCCTTGGCTGCTCAAGAGGTCGACGCATCCTCCGAGTGGGAGTCCGTGGTCGAGTAACGCCCTGCCCCAAGTGGCTGAATCCGTAACGGTGCTGGGCCCAAACTGCCCGGCAATGGCTCAATCCGTGCGGGTTTTGAGCCCTGTTACCCGTCGATCCGGCGGTCCGGCAGCCGGAGTACCCGCGCCAGCGCGATTGTGACGGCCACGCGTCGATCCAGCTCGAGGGCTTCGGCGCACACGCCTGGCATAGGGATCGCTACGCCGCCATTTGTGACCTCGATGATGAGTCCCTCCACATCGGGCTCAAGTAGTCGCGAACGCAACTGGGGCGACAGGACCCGCCGCTGGGCATCGGCGTCGGCGCCGCGAGCCGACCACATCGCGTCAAAGTCGGGGTCACCGCTGGGCACACGTTCACCCACTTCACGACCATCGCGGTCCAAGACCCACGCGGCTGGTTGCAACACGCACACCGGAGCACCCCCAAACGCAACCCCAAACGCATCCGCACCAAATCCCGCCGTCACCGTGGTCAGCCTGGTCGGCAGGTCGTTGCCAAACCCTCGCGCCACGCGCGCCACCGTGACTTCAACCTGAAGGCCATGAACGTCGCCCACAAACGTGGCGAGCACCTGGTCGCTCGCCGGGGCCACGTACTCGAGGCCGCGGGTTCGCGCCCAGGCGGCGATGCGTTCAAGCGGATCAAAGCGGCCTGCGCGCAACATCGCGTAGGCGATGGCAAACAGGATCGCTGCGCCCGCCGCCACCAGGATGCCCACGTCGACGCCTCCCAAAACACCAATCACCTGCTCAGGCTAGCCGCACCGTGCGTGCACTGAACCACCGCTCGGCGGTCCAAATTCAGCCATTGGCGGCGAAATCCGGCCGCGAAGAGGCACGAATTGGGCCACTGCGCCGACGAGCCACTGCGACACCGCGCTCGACAAGAGCAGGGACTCCATCACATGCCGGGGCTCAACCAGCAGTCGCGGGCGTGGACGACACCAACTCCGCGAAGACCACAAAGTTGTCGTCGTAGTGCCCCGTAGCTTTGTTGAACACGCCCCCGCAGGTGATGACACGAAGCCCCGCGAAGCTCACCGCACCGTAAACGGCCTCCGTGGGAAATTCGTCCTTGGGATACTGGCCCACCTCCGTGACGGCAAATACCGCGGTGCTGCCGTCCGCGCGAGCGACGTCTATGAGATCGCCGGGCACCACCAGATGCAGGTCGTGGAAGACGGCGGGCCCTATCCAGTCCACGTGGCCCGCAATGACTGCCGGTCCGCGCTCTCCTGGCGTGGGCGCGCCCGTAAACCAGCCAGCGAGCGTCCCATCCGGCGGCACCTCGAGTGAGCCATCTGGCATGAGACCGAGGTCCATGAGCTGCGTATCAACCCCGATCGACGCAATGGTGAGCCGCACGGGAGCCGATGCCGACATGGGACCGGACTCGCCAAGCACGGCCATCTCGGTAGGGATTGTCAGTGGCGTGATAACGGTGACCACTGGCCGTGGAGAAGGGTCCACAACTTCGGCTTCAGCACCGCGGGCGTCGCCTGCGGGCCCGTAGGTCACCACCGCCACTGTCACGGCGAAGATCGCAACCACCGACAGCGCTGCCACCACACGCCACTGGAGCGTGAGGCGACCCCACCATCGGGCGATCGTCGAGAGCCTCAAGCCATACGGTCGCGGCGACGCGAACGGCCGACCAGGACACCAACGAGAACCAGGGTGCCAAAGCCAGCTGCCACGGCCAGGCCCGCTCCGAGAGGCGCCGACGTACCCGCGGTGCTGCCGTCACCGGTGGCGACTCCGCCGGTGGGCGTCACAGCCGCAGGGACGGTTGCCGCGGCACACACGGGGGCGGTGATGGTGTTATTAATCAGTGTGACGTTGCCGTTGCGGGCCAACACCCTACCCTCGACGACGGCACCGTCACTGAGGGTGATCGATGTGAGGGCCAGGATCGAACCCTTGAAGCTCGCGCCGCTGTTAATCGTGGCCGAGCTCGCGACCACCCAAGTGACGTTGCAGGCCTGCGCCTTGTTGATGAGGTTGACGGAGGCGCCAGAACCCACGATCAGGTCGGAGGTCGCCTGGAACACAAACCGTGCATTGGGGTCGCCCTTAGCGTCCAGCGTGAGGGCGCCAGTCAGGTTGAGTGTGGCAGACGCGTTGTATACCCCTGCGGTGAGGGACTGCCCCCCCAGGTCGGCCGCGATCGGCAAGGTGGGACCCTGTGCCGCGGCAAAGTCGTACGCAGTGCCCAAATCTGTCATGGCCTGCTGCGCCACGCCGTCAGTAATATGCTCCGTGCCGGTGATGGTGATGGTGCCCCCACCGCTGAGGAGCGTACCGGGGTAGATTCCCAGGTCACCGGTCAAGGTGTTGGGACCGGTGGCGGTCACTTCGGTGCCAGCCAAGATGACAAAACTTTGCGCCGTGCCCAGCGGGACCGAGTCAACCGCGGCAGATGCCGCGCCACCGCCCACAATTGTCAGCGCCGACGCTGCAACGGCCGCAGTAACGGCGAGGAATGCCTCCCGACGAAGCGTCCTGGTCGTGTGCGAACGATTGCGAGCCATGGTGAGTCCTCCCTAGTCGAACCTGAGAATGTGAAAACAGAAGGTTCGCGCGGCTCGCCCACGAGCCTGTTGCTCCTGGCGGTCTAGACACCGATTTCTGTGAGGCAATTCTAGCATCGTTGCCTTCATTCTCAAGGCGTTTGGTGATCTCCTATTCACGGGAGAGCTCCAAGGCCACCAGCCGTCACACAACGCACCGGTGGGCCGGTCCCGCACGGCCTCCCCCGGCCCCTGAAATGGCGCAATTCGTACCGCCCTGGGGCGCCGAACCTGGCCAGCGCCTCAATCCGGCCGCAAAGCGGTACGGATTGAGCCATCGCGCCAGGCACGGGACGCCCAACGCGCCCTTCGGCACAGGCTCGAGTGCCATCGTGGCGCCGGAGCGCACGCTTTCCGAGACCGGATTCCCCCGCACGCCCCTCGTGTCCCAACCGTGACATGAACCGGTCAAGCCGCCGTGCGCATCGTGCCAAACTCGAACCATGCCAGGCATGAATCTCACAAAGCTAGAGGCGATCGAGCGCGCCGCCGTCGTGAACGCAGTCGCCTACGAGATTACCTGGGACTTCACCTCCTCAGGCGACACGTTCCTGACCACCACCACCGTGACTTTTGACGCCACAGAAGGCTCCCAGACGTTCATCGAATGCGCCGCGGTTGCAGCCAGCCGCCTTGAACTCAACGGCGTCGTGCTCGACGACACGATCGCCCTCGCGCACGGCCGCATCGAACTTGGCGGCCTGAAGGCGATCAACACCCTTACGATCGACGCCGAGTTCGCGTACCGCACCGACGGCCAGGGCATCCACCGCTTCATCGACCCCGAAGACGGCGAGACGTACCTCTACAGCCAATTCGCGGCGAACGATGCCCGCTCGGCATTCCCTTGCTTCGACCAGCCCGACATCAGGGCGACATTCTCGATTGCAGTAGTCGCCCCTGCGCATTGGGTTGTCGTGTCGAACTCCCCTACGCCGAAGGCCGAGCCGGTTCCCGCGTCCGCCGCAGCGCCGGCAAGTGCGGCGGGCGACGCGGCCGACGCATCGGCACCGGCACCGGCACCGGCGAGCCTGTGGGTCTTCCCGGCGACCGTCGCACTGCCCACGTACGTCGCCGCAGTGGTGGCAGGGCCCTACGCGTTCGAAGAGGGCACCCTCAATAGCCGCAAGGGCCCGCTTAGCGCACGGGTCTACGGCCGCAAGAACCTCAAGGCTCACCTCGACGCCGGCGAGATGATCGCCACGGTCCAAGCGGGCATGGAGCTCTATGAGCGCATGTTCGATACCGAGTACCCGTTCGAGAAGTATGACCAGGTGTTCGTGCCCGAATACAACCTGGGCGCCATGGAAAACGTCGGTTGCGTGACGTTTTCCGAGGACCGCTTGCTGTTCCGCTCGCGCCCGACCGACGCATTCCGCGAGGCGCGCCGCAACATCCAGCTCCATGAGCTCAGCCACATGTGGTTTGGCAACCTGGTCACGATGCGCTGGTGGGACGACCTGTGGCTCAATGAGTCCTTCGCCGAATTTGTCGGCACGTGGGCCACGGAGCAGACCACCGAGTGGAAGGACGCCTGGGTCACGTTCGGCGCAGGCCGCAAATCCGTCGCGTACATCCAGGATCAACTCCCCACCACTCACGCGATCGTCACGGAAATACCAGACACCGAGGCGACCGTCAGCGCGTTCGACATGATCACGTATGCCAAGGGCGCATCGGCGCTCAAGCAACTCGCGGCCTATGTGGGCGAGGACGCGTTCTTCGCGGGGGTCGCGAGCTACCTCAAGCGCTACGCGTTTGGTAACGCGACGCTCGCCGAGTTCCTGGCCGAGGTCGAAACCGCCGCCGGCCGCCCGCTCCACGCGTGGGCATCGGCCTGGCTTCAGACGCCAGGAGTCACGACGCTGCGACCCGTCATCGACACCGATCCAGTGGGCGTCATCACGTCGTTCGCCATTGCGGAAAACGTCCCCGCCGAGTTTCCCGTCCATCGGCCACACCGAGTCACGATCGCCGGCTACTCCCACCGCGAAGGCGCCTTCAATCGCGACTGGGCGGTCGACGCGGAGATTGACGGCCCGCTGACGGGAGTCCCCTCCGTCGCAGGCAAGGCTCGGCCCGACCTCCTTCTAGTGAACGATGCCGACCGCACGTACGCAAAGTCCCAGCTGGACGACGTGTCGATAGCGACCGTCAGCGAGCACCTGAGCGACCTTACCGACGCGATGCCTCTCGCCAACGTGCTCGACGCCGCGTGGCACATGTGTCGCGACGCGTCACTGGCCGCGGAATGTTACGTCAACGCAGTGCTCACCGCGCTGCCGAACATGACAAACTCCGAAACGGCCGAGTCTCACGTGCGGACGATGACAATTGCGCTCTCGCGATACGTGCCCCCAGCACGCACCCTAGAGGTCACCGCCGCCGCGGCCGAGCGCCTGTGGACCACCGCGCAGAACACGGAACCAGGCAGCGACCGCCAGCTCCAGGCGCTCAAGGCCTACGCACGCTTGACGACCACGCCAGAGCAGGCCGCCCGCCTCGCGGATCTCCTCGACGGGGCCCTGTCGCTCGCGGGCCTCAAGGTCGACGCGGACTTGGGCTGGGACCTGATCGCGGGCCTCACCGCGGCGGGAGCGGCGCACGAGGGTTCCATTTCGGGTCGCCTCGCGACCGACCCTGGTGCCGCAGGCCAACGAAGGGCGGCCGGAGCGCGCGCAGCAATTGGAACTTTCGAGGCCAAGGCCAGCGCCTGGGAGGCGCTCGCCAGGCCCAGCGCCCCCGTACCCAACGCCGTTCAGTACGAGATCGCCGCTGGCTTCGCTCGCGTCATCGACCCCGCGTTGTTGTCACCGCTCGTGGGTGCGCTGATGGCAGACTTGCGCGGCTACTACGAGGCAAACGAGGGCTTCGTAGGCGCCCGCGTTGTGAGGCTCGTGTTTCCGGTATGGGCCGCAGGTCGCGTCGAGGGGCTCGACGTTCTCATCGCGCAGTGGCTCGCCCACAACGCCAGCGCATCGTCCGTGTTGCTCAAAATCGCACGCGAGGGCCTCGACGACGTCAGGCGAGCGATCGCGGCTCAGGCCGTCACTTTGAAGTAGGTGCCTACTACGTGCGGCTCATCGCGAGGCCGAGTTACGCCCTTGCGCCCCTGATTGCCGCGACCAGCCGCTGCATGCGCGGGTGATCGAAAAGGTCGTCAAGCAGCACGGGAACACCGTTGCGGTCCGTGAGCGGGATCTCCCAATTCGGGTACTCCTGGAACGTTCCTGGAACGTTCTGGGCACGCATGTCCCCCACCGCGTCCGTCAGCGCAACGCCTGTGAGCAGGCAAGGGGCGCTCAACACCAAACGGTGCGCCGCGGCGATGACGTCCTCATCCTCATAGTCAGGAATCATGAGGTGTCGCTCAAGCAAGAGCCCCCTCAAGGCATCGAGACCGCGGCGCGCCTCGTCCTTGGCCGCCTCCACATCGGTCAGCAGGCCCAACTCGGCGCGCAACTCAACCTCCGTGCCCGCTAGCATCATCGCCGTCGTCGGAAGGTCATGAGTCGTCACCGTGGCGAGCGTCTCGGGCCGGTAGTGCTCGGGCAAGGTGAAGCCGCCGCCGTGAGTCCGTTCGAACCACATCACCGACGTGCCAAGCACCCCACGCGACTTGAGGTACTCGCGCACCCACGGCTCAACCGTTCCCAGGTCCTCGCCGATCACGAGTGCACCCGCACGGTGCGCCTCGAGCACGAGAATTCCGATGAGCGATTCAAAATCGAACTGCACGTACGTGCCGTCCGATGCCCCGTGACCCACGGGGATCCACCATTGCCTGAACAGCCCAAGAATATGGTCGACGCGCACCGCTCCCGAGTGCTGCACGGCCGCACGCACGACGTCGCGGAAGGGCAGATAGGCGGCCGCTTCGAGCGCACGCGGCTGCCACGGCGGTTGCGACCAGTTCTGCCCTTGCGGGTTGAAGGCGTCCGGAGGCGCGCCGACGCTCATGCCGAGCGCCAAGACCCGATGGAGACTCCACGCATCGGCGCCAGACGGATGTACGCCTACCGCGAGATCGGTAATGACGCCGATCTCCATGCCTGCCTGCAGTGCCGTTGACTGAGCGTGAGCCGCCTGATCGTCGGCAATCCACTGCATCCACGCATGGAAAAGCACCCTGTCGGAATGCTCCTCCCGCCACGCCGCGACGTCGGGAGACGACGGCGCGGAGAGCTCTTCTGGCCATTCTCCTTCCGTGTGAACCTCGGAGATCGTCGCCCAGGTCGCGTAGTCCTCAAGAGCCCTGCCCTCGCGCACGCAGAATGCCTGGAACTGCGCTTCCCTTCCAGGCGAACGAGGAGCCAGGAAGACCTGCTCAAGGGCGCCCAGCTTCGCACGCCATGACTCGTCCCTATCGAGAAGTTCGTCCGTCTGATTGTGGCGGCTCGGTCGCTCGGACTCCCATTCGATGACCGCGCGCTGTTGGGAGGGCACGTACGCCACCTCGGGGATGTCCTCGACCCGGATGTACATAGGCGCCATGAAGCGTCGGGATGACGGCAAATAGGGCGAGGGGCTGAGCGGCGGTACGGCCTCGTTCGCGTGCAAAGGATTGATGAGAACGAAGTCGGCTCCCGCCCTGATCTTGCTGAGCGCGCATAGGTCGGCGAGGTCTCCCAAATCACCGATGCCCCACGAGCGTCGCGATCGCAACGAGTACAACTGAGTCATGAATCCCCACGGCCTTCGCGCGGCAACGTCGGGCGGCACGTGGAGCGATTCGGGGGTCACGACCACATAGCCTCGACCGCGCCTTCCGGGGAATGATGCCTCGACGACGTGCCATCCGAGGGGGAGGTCGCTGGGCACCCGAAATATCGCCCTGCCGACAGGTGCACCGCCGACGTCGTGTGGCTGGGTGTAGATGTCGACCTGGTCCAGCTTCGCGTCACCGCCAAACTCGAGGTGAATCAAAGCGGTCACAGGCGAGCCGTCGGGAACGTGAATCGGAATGTCGCGCGTTTGCCCTTGGCGGATCACGGTCACGGGAGGCACGATGCGCTTCCACACGTAGTCCTCGAGCTCGTGCATCGACGCTCGGCACGCCTCGTCGGTATCGGCGCCGATGCCCATCGCCTCGAGCGCCGACACAATCGCTGGCCTCGAACAGTGCACGTGCGTGCCGTCGATGAGGTGGACGTCCGTCGCTACCCCACAAGCCCTCGCGAGCATCTGGAGCATCTCGGACGGAACTGTGCCACTCTCCACCTCGGTCATGGGCACTATCCTGCCAGGTCTCGGCCTAAAACACTGAGGGCCTCGCCGCCGCCCATTACCCTGGGACGATGCGACCTCTCCTGCCTCTCGCTCACTCGCTTCAGTTCGAGACGACCATCGGCGGCCGCACCCTGTCCCAGTGGACGGATGCGATCACCGCAAAGGCCATCGGCGTGGGCATCCTGTTCCTTGTGGCGCTGCTGCTGTGGCTCATCGCTCGGCTCGTGATCCGTGCGATCACCCGCAGCATCGAGACGGGCCTTCCTGTGAGCAAGAGTGCCCGCAAGGCGCTGGCTCGCGCCCACATCGACGTGCCCGTCGCCACCGCCCAAGAGCACTACTTGGCAACCTTGCGCAGGGGGCAGAGAGCGGGAACGATTAGGTCCGTCCTGCAGTCCGCCCTTGCGGTGGTGCTGCTCGCGGTGGTCTCCGTGATGGCTCTCGACATGATCGGCCTTCCCGTAGCGCCGCTCCTCGCATCCGCGGGGATCGTGGGTGTTGCGCTTGGATTCGGCGCCCAATCGCTCGTCAAGGACCTGCTCGCGGGGATCTTCATGCTCATCGAGGATCAGTACGGCGTGGGTGATATCGCCGACGTCGGTGATGCGACGGGCGTAGTGGAGGCGGTCGGGCTACGGTCCACCAGGTTGAGGTCTCTCAACGGGACCGTGTGGTTCGTTCCCAACGGCGAGATTCGCAGGGTGGGGAACATGACCAAGATGTGGTCGCGCGCCCTCATCGAGGTACGGCTGGACTACGAGACCGACATGGACCTGGCGCGCTCCGCAATGCTCGACGCGCTCACGGCCGCGCGGGAGGCGGACCCCGACGTCGACGCCGCGATTCTGTCCGAGCCCGAGGTGCCAGGCATCGAGGATTTCGACTACTTCTCCGTGGTGGTTCGCCTCATGGTCAACGTAAGCCCCACCACTCAGTGGACCGTCATGAGGGCCGTGAGGAAGCAGATGCGCGCCATCTTTGCCGAGCGGGGCATCCGCCTGGCCATACCTGGTGACACCCTCTACCGCGGGACTGTTCGCCCGTCGACAAAGGGCACTGATCGCCCGTCGACAAAGGGCATCGCGAGCCCAAAGCCAAAGTCGTGACGGCGCTTCCAGCCGATGGCTCTTCCGGCGAAGGCCCCGCAACTGCTTTGTCACCAGGTATGACTGTGGGCGCGGGCGCCACGCAGGCCGAGGGCCAGAGCTTTTTCGAAGCGGTGGGAGGGCACCCTTCTTTCACGCGCATCGTGCGCTCGTTTTACGCCGGCGTCGCGGGCGATCCGGTCCTCGGTCCGATGTACCCGGCCGACGACATGGACGGCGCGACCGAGCGGCTCACCCTCTTCCTTGAGCAGTATTGGGGAGGGCCCACGACCTACTCGGATCGCCGCGGCCACCCGCGCTTGCGCATGCGCCATGCGGCCTTCCACGTCAATCCCGAGGCGAGGGACCACTGGGTGTCGCACATGAGGGCCGCGGTCGAGGGTGCGGGACTTTCGCCGCTGCACCAGGCCACCCTGCTCGACTACCTCGAGCGCGCCGCCCACTCCATGGTCAACACGTTCGAGCCGACGCCGGGTCGCTGACGGAGCAGCGCCTCGCGTCATGAACTCACTACCGATTCGACCGGCGGCGGCAATTCCACGCTCATACCGCACTGCGAACGCGCGACTGGTGGTGAGTTCTCACCGGGTGCGGGCCAGGTAGCCTCGGACCATGGAGCACGTAGAAGATGTCTGGGCGGAGCGATCCGTCACCGCGGGCCTCGCATCACTTGACCTGCGCCGCACCAGCGACACCACGTTTGAAGGCGACTCCCTGCCGATGCCTGGAGGGCGGGTCTTCGGGGGGCAAGTCGTTGCCCAGGCGGTGCTCGCGGCGGGCCACACTGTCGACTCCGATCACGTGGTCCATTCGATGCACGGCTACTTTCTGCGACCTGGCGACGCCTCCAAACCGATCGACTTCGAGGTTGAGCTCTTGCGAGACGGACGCTCTTTTTCCGTACGGCGTACCCACGCCCTCCAGGGAGGAGTTCCGATCCTGTCGATGATCGCGTCCTTCCAGTTGCCTCAAGACGGCCCCGAGCACTCGGTGCGAATGCCGGAGGTCCCGCCACCGGACTCCGTGGCGTCCGGGGTTGACGTGCTTGCCCCCTTGGAGGGCCATCCCACGGCCGACTTCTGGCTCAACTCGGCGCCGTTTGATGTGCGCCATATCGAGGGAACAATCTTCGTGACGCCCGATCCAAGCCCCAAGCAGTACCAGACCGCGTGGATGAGGGTGCGCCGCCCTCTCGAGGTCACTGACCTCATGCACAGGGCGCTCATCTCCTTCGGGGCGGACCAGGTCATCCTCGAACCGGCATTGCGGCGCCACGGCGCGTCGTGGGCCACTCCAGGAATCGCGTTCGCGAGCCTCGATTACGCCATGTGGTGGCACCGCCCAGCGCGCGCCGACGAATGGCTGCTCTTTGTGCAAGACTCCCCCACGGCTCAGGGAGGCAGGGGCATGTGCGGCGCCTGGGTCTTTGGCGAGGACGGACGGCTCGTCGCGACAGTTGCCCAAGAGGGCATGTTACGGATGCCCTCTTAGGCATTGGAGCGAACGAAGCCCGCGCCAACTAGACGAGCGCGCTAGTCGCGCGTGAGCTTGCGGTACGTGACGCGGTGAGGACGCGCGGCATCGGCGCCCAAGCGAGTGATCTTGTTCTCCTCGTACGATGCGAAGTTTCCTTCGAACCAGTACCAGGCCGACGGGTTCTCCTCGGTGCCTTCGTACGCGAGGATGTGCGTCGCGACGCGGTCGAGGAACCACCTGTCGTGCGAGACGACCACGGCGCAACCGGGGAATTCAAGCAGCGCGTTCTCGAGGGAGCCGAGGGTCTCGACGTCAAGGTCGTTCGTCGGCTCGTCAAGCAGCAAGAGGTTGCCGCCCTCCTTGAGAGTGAGCGCCAGGTTCAAGCGGTTGCGCTCACCACCAGAGAGCACCCCAGCGGGCTTCTGCTGGTCGGGCCCCTTGAAGCCGAAGGCCCCCACGTACGCGCGCGAGGGCATCTCCACGTTGCCGACCTTGATGTAGTCGAGCCCGTCGGAGACGACCTCCCACAGCGTCTTGTTGGGGTCGATTCCTCCCCTGCTCTGGTCGACGTATGACAACTTGACGGTCTCGCCGATCTTGAGTTCGCCGCCGTCGAGGGGCTCAAGTCCGACGATCGTCTTGAACAGCGTGGTCTTGCCCACACCATTGGCCCCAATCACGCCCACGATGCCGTTGCGGGGCAGCGTGAAGGACAGGCCATCGATCAGGGTGCGGTCGCCAAAGCCCTTATTGAGGTTCTTGGCCTCGAGCACGACACTGCCGAGCCGCGGACCCGGGGGAATCTGGATCTCTTCGAAGTCGAGCTTCTTGGTCCGGTCAGCCTCGGCCGCCATCTCTTCGTAACGCCCTAGCCGTGCCTTGGACTTGGTCTGGCGGCCCTTTGCGTTTGAGCGCACCCAGTCGAGCTCATCCTTGAGTCGCTTTTGGAGCTTTTGGTCCTTCTTGCCTTGGACCGCGAGCCGCTCTGACTTCTTCTCGAGATATGTCGAGTAGTTGCCCTCGTACGGGTAGGCACGGCCGCGGTCGAGTTCGAGAATCCATTCGGCGACGTTGTTGAGGAAGTACCTATCGTGAGTGACCGCGAGAACGGCGCCTGCGTACTTTGCGAGGTGCTGCTCGAGCCACAGTACCGACTCGGCGTCGAGGTGGTTGGTGGGCTCGTCGAGCAGCAGCAAATCGGGCTTTTGGAGCAGCAACTTGCACAGCGCCACGCGACGGCGCTCGCCTCCGGACAGGTTGGTGACGGGAGAGTCGCCTGGCGGGCAACGAAGCGCGTCCATCGCCTGCTCGAGTTGCGCGTCGAGGTCCCATGCATCGGCGTGGTCGAGAAACTCCTGAAGGTTTCCCATCTCGGCGAGCAGCTTGTCGAAGTCCGCGTCGGGCAGCGCCATCTGATCGCTGATCTCATTGAAGCGCATCAACTTGGCCATGGTCTCGCCCGCGCCCTCTTGGACGTTGCCCAGCACGGTCTTGTCTTCGTTGAGCTCCGGCTCTTGCATCAGGATGCCGACGGTGTAACCGTCGCTCAGTTTCGCCTCACCATTTGAGGCATGCTCAAGGCCCGCCATGATCTTGAGAACCGTGGACTTACCTGCACCGTTAGGGC
>JAYTGI010000221.1:0-1658 GCA_043733605.1 Demequina sp.
CCAGACGCAAGGCTCTCCACCTGGCGTCGCACCAGGGCCGCGAAACGTCGGGTTGCGAGCGGCTCGCCTCCCGCAATGTGCGGCACGATGAGGCACTGCGGCGCGGACCACAGAGGGTGATCGTGCGGGAGCGGCTCCGGGTCCATCACATCCAGCGCCGCGTGGAGCCGTCGTGATCGAAGCTCCGCGACCAGGGCATCGGTGTCGACCACCTTGCCCCTACCGACGTTGACAAGCATCGCGCCGTCCGGCATCGCGCCCAGCTCCTCGGTGCCGAACAACTTGTCCGTCGTGTCGTCGTGAGGAGTGACAACAATGACGATGTCGAAGCCTGGCAGAAGGCCAAGAAGGTCGCCGACCGCGTGGACCTTGGTGCCATCCGGTGCGGTCCTCGCCGTGCGGGCCACTCCCTCGACATGCACCTCAAGCGCCCTGAGCCGGGCCCCGATCGCCTCACCGATCGAGCCGTAGCCCACCACGAGCGCGCGGCTATCGGCCACGCCCCGCGTGAAATACACAGGCGCCCACTCGCGCCGCCGCTGAGCGTCGACAAACTCGGGGATGAGCCTCCGGGAGGCAACAACCAGCCCGATCGTCATCTCCGCAACCCTGGAGTCGTTCACTCCGCGCGCGTTCGCAAGGCAAACGCCGTCGGGAACCAAGGGCACTGCATGCTCGAACCCCGCGGAGGGAATCTGGATGAGCCTCAGGTTGGGGCACTGGCCCAGCCGCCCGAACACAGTGCGCCCGCCGGTGTAGTGCTCGATGCACGCGATGGTGATGCGGTCGCGTTCTTCGTCTGGGACGTCGGCTTGGCGCGCATCCCACACGATGACCCTCGCACTATCGCCCAGGTCGCCAACAGCGTCGGCAACGGTCTGATCGGGCACTGAGACTGTGATCACACGCCCAGTCTTCCACGCGGACAATGGCAAATCGGCCGGGACTGCGACCGCGAGCGACAACGGGACCGGCGCGCCTTGCCGCCTGTGAAGGGGCGCGTCGGTCACCGTTGGCGCTACAGCGTGACGGTCGCCTTCGTGAGGCGACGCGATGCATTGGTGACAGGGTGAACGTCGCCCATCAGCGTGACGGTCGCCGTCGTGAGCCGAGCCGACGAGTTGGTGACAGGGTGGACGTCGCCAGTGAGCATGACGGTCACCTCCGCCTCCTTGGCGGCAGAGGTGCCAAACCACAACTCAAGCTCTCCTGGTTCGACAACGCGCGTGAGCGAGCGGTCGGAGAACGCCACTCGGGTGGCAGGCGCCGAGAACTCGACGCGCGCCGACTGGCCCGCCTTGAGGTAGATGCGCTGGAAACCCACGAGCTGGGCGACGGGCCTTGTGATCGAGGCGACCACGTCGTGCGCATACAGCTGGACGATGTGGCCCCCCGCCCTGTCGCCCGTGTTGGTAACGGTCACGCCTGCCACAATTGCTGCGTTGGTGGCGACCTCTGCGTCTGCGCCCACGTCCGAGTACGAGAACGTCGTGTACGACATGCCATGACCGAACACCGCCGCAGGTGCGGCGTCGAGGTTGGTCACGTCGGTACCGGCGCCCAGCTTGGGGTGCAAATACGTGTAGGGCATCGCCCCTGCTGACCGTGGCATCGTCACGGGGAGACGCCCCGACGGGTTTACCTCGCCGGTAATTACC
>JAYTGI010000222.1:0-1654 GCA_043733605.1 Demequina sp.
CTGGAAGACTGGACTTGCGAGTTTACTCATCATGGTGAGTAATTTTACTCAGTACATTGAGTAAAAGCAAGAGGGTGCTGCTTTGACTCACCACCGGCCATTGTTACGAAACACATTTACTTGTGTACAACCAACTGGGTTTCGTAACATGCCGCCCATGACCGGCTCACTCGCTGAGAGGACGCTGCGCCTGGTGCGCAAGGCGGGAGTACTTCGCCCCCGTGATCTGGATTCGCGCGGGATCCCACGAACATACCTCCAACGATTGCTGGCTCAGGGTGCACTGGAGCGAGTGTCGTTCGGGTTGTACCGCGTGGCGGGTGCCAACTTCGATGAGCGGCAGTCCTTCGCCGAGGTTGCGCAGCGCATCCCGAACGCCGTGGTGTGCTTGCTGAGCGCCCTCCAGTTCCACGGACTGACCACGCAAGCGCCGCACAAGGTGTGGGTGGCCCTGCCAATCGGAGCATGGCGGCCCCGCCACAGCCCTGTGCCGCTGCAGATCATTCATCTGTCTGGCAAGACATTCGAGTACGGCGTCGCGCAGCATCGCGTAGGAGGCGCGACCGTGCGTGTGTACGAACCAGCGAAGACGGTCGCGGACTGTTTCAAGTTCAGGAGCAAGGTTGGACTCGATGTGGCACTCGAAGCGCTGCGCGACTACCGCAAGCAACGCGGTTCGATGGACGCGCTCTGGCGCGCAGCGGCCGTGTGTCGTGTTGCCCGCGTGATCAAGCCGTACATCGAGGCGACGACTTGAGCCCGACCGAGAATGTCCAGCGCGCCCGTCGATGAACTTCCCCCGCATGAGGATGGCTCCATGAACCAGTATCCCCTCATCTTCAAGCTCAAGCACTCTGTCGCCTGCGGGCGATTCTCCGCCGTGATCGTTGGCGAGGGCCGGGTACTCATGTCGCGCGCAGAGGACGGCTGGTGGTGCCACGGCGTCCAGCCGGGCTCCCTCACCACGAGCGGTGAAACCCCCGAGATCGCTTACAAACGCTTTCGCGAGAGCCTCGGGTGGTACTTCGAGGATGTCGCGAGCGAGACTCAGACCTACGAGAGCTTTGAGTCCCGGGCGCTGGCCTTCATGGGAGCTGAAGACGCAGACGAGAAGTCCGCCTGGTTCGCTGCGGTCCAGTCGTGGCGGACGAATCAGACTTCGGTCGAGAGTGCGTTCGCGCATCTCGTGACGAGGCCGGCGAACGCTGAACTCTCGGTGCGCGTCGAGCGCGTCGAGGTGTTCGCAGACGAGGGCGTCGAACTCGCCAAGGCTGCGTGAGCTTGGGCTGAGATCGAGTGCGTGGGTCGCCCGTTGACTCCCCCCCGCGGTCGGCCTAACTTTGAGTTAGTCGCGCTGGATTGATCGCGCCCCTGGCCGTTCCCAGCATCCGCGCCCCCTCGCCTCGCCGACTTATCTGGAGTGCCCATGCCGCAGCACCCACTGATCTTCTCCTTCTCCAAGTTGATCGGGACTCACTATCGCGCCCTCGTCCAGGGTGACTGCCGGCTGCTGGCCGAGTTAGTCGACGGCGAGTGGTGGTGCCGTGGAATAGAGCCAGGATCCCTCTTTTCCAGCGGTCGGACGCTGCAGGAAGCCACCGATCGATATCGCGCGCGGCTGACCGAAGTGCTCTCGGACTTCGTCGAGCAGAAC
>JAYTGI010000223.1:0-1653 GCA_043733605.1 Demequina sp.
TGGTCAACGGGTCTCAGTCTGGCGCTTCGTTCAGGGAGGCACCAAATGCTTAGGCGAAGGGACAAGGGGCGCGGGGACGAGGGTTTCACCCTGATCGAACTCCTCGTGTCGATGACCATCTTCTCGCTACTCATGGCGCTGATCCTGTCGATGATGATTACCATGACGGGTCAGGCCAAAGACAATCTTGCCCGTCAGCGTGCCGTTGAGCAGGCGCGCCTTGGACTCTCACAGATCGACCGCCAAATGCGGTCAGGCGACCTGATCCTGGACCCGTCGCTCGATGGTATTGCGCAGTCGGGCGTGCCCCAGAACTACTCGGTGCGAATTCTCACTCAAGAGGGTGGTCTCGAAAAGTGCGTGCAGTGGCGTGTGATCTACTACGACACGAGCGGTTTTGGCCAACTCGAGTTTCGCACGTGGGATCCTGCGTCGGTACTGACGGCGACGAGCTGGAGCCGCGTGGCCTCGAATGTGACCAAGCCCGTCGGAGTGTTCTCCGCCACCGACCCGACAACGTGGCCACCTTTCTGGGTAGACGCGACCGCGTTGGGTACCGATGCACAGAGCATTCACATTACGTTGCGGATGAGCGACCCGAGCGCTCAATCCAACGCCAAGGCGCAAGTCCTCACCACCACCGTCACCGGCCGTAACACGGTGTTCGCCTACTCGCCGCTAAAATGCAGCATCGTTCCAACCCCCTAGGAGCAACCATGAAGGCCTTTCGCAAGCTGATCCACCGCGACGACCGTGGTGTCGCGCTCGTCATGGCGATGGGTGTGGCGTTGATCGGTATCTCCCTAGCGGCCGTTGTGGTCACGCAGGTCATCGTCGCCTCCAACGACTCCGGACGGGACCGTGTCCGCACTACTGAGGTGCACAGCGCCGAGGGTGCGGTGGACGCGACCATGGCCGAACTCGAGAAGGCAGGGCCGTGCCCAGGGCCCACCTTCAGCCCCCAGACCTACGGGAGCGGGGCGCAAGAGACGAAAGTCACCGTGGAGATCACCTACTACAACGACTCTGGCCAGCTCACGTGCTCGGACGCATCCGGTTCCACCGGCACGCTGTCCGGTGTGCCGAACGAAGCCCTCGTTACTGCTACGTCGGTTGGCGTGAAAGGCGGACTCGGAATCCAGCCCAAGCGCAAGATGCAGAGTAAGCTCAAGCTCACGCCCAACGTGTCGAACGGGGTGAGTGCGGCGATCTTTGCGAGCAATTCACTCGGGTATAACGCCAATCTCGGAGTGGTGCCGTCAGTCGCGGGGGAGTCGGCAGACGTGTGGCTCGATAAGGGCAACTGGGATTGTTCCGGCGCGGGCGGAAGCAAGGGCGGCATCATCATCCAGGGCTCGGTGTACGTGCCCGACGGCACCCTCTCCATCGGGAAGAATTGCACGATTGGCGGCAACGTCTGGGTGCAGGGTGCTCTCAACCTCAGCAGCGGCACCGTGATCGGCGGTTCCGTGACGGTCCGCTCGGCGGCCCTGACTCACAGCGGGTTCACCGTTGGAAGCGACGTGCTCGTGGGTGGCGCCAACGCGGGCAGCGGCACCATCAACGCTCCAGGCACAGTGAAGTTCAACGTGGGCGCGGCGGCCATCCCGAACCACACTTCGGTGACCCTACCGAAGATCGAGTACGTGTTGA
>JAYTGI010000224.1:0-12793 GCA_043733605.1 Demequina sp.
GCGAGGTTCTGCTCAAGGCGAGTCGCCCCTTTGGCGTGTGTCGCCCACCCATACATCGAGAGCGTCCATGCGGCGCCCCTGATGACACTCACGGGGAGAACCTTGGAGGCCCTCCAAGCAAACAGAAATGCGTTCATCGAGGCCCTAGCGGCCCGCTGTGGTGGCCGCGTCGCGCGCCAAGGTGTGATCAACGCGATTGGCCTTCACTACGGCCCACGTGCGCTGACCCACGGTGATCAACGCTGCTACAGAAAGGAGGGTGAGCGTCCATGTCAGCACCCACAGGGGAAGGCCAAGGCCCACGAGGCCCGTCGCGGTCAGGCCCACCACGAGGCGGTCCGACCGTTCAGCGATGCCCATCTTGGCCTCGATTCCGAGCCCCTCTGCCCGCGCACGGGCGTAGGGAACGAGCGAGCCAACGGTGAGGCACATCAGTGCGGCGAGGGCTGTGTTGGGGTCTTCAACTCGGAAAGCCCACACCAGCGCCCCAAAGATCGCGGCGTCTGCCACACGATCGAGCGTCGAGTCGAGGAACGCTCCCAGGCGCGATTCCTTTCCAGACAACCGCGCCATCGTGCCGTCGAGCATGTCCGTCATCACAAAGAACGAGATGACCATGACTCCCCAAAACAGCATCGTCCCTCGCTGCGGCAAAAAGAACACGGCCCCGAAGACCACCCCGACCGTTCCAGCGATGGTCATGGCGTTTGGGTGCACACCAGCGTCCACCAGCGCACGCGCGGGAGCCTTCCAGATGGCGACCATCAAGGGCCGCAGCTTGCCGAACATTTTTCTCCTTGTCGCGGGACCTTAAGAGGTCCACGCCTTGCTCACGCGCTGCCAGGTATCGTCAAGCAATTCCGGTAGCGCCTTTGTACGCCCGATGACGGGCAAAAAGTTCGCGTCCCCCACCCACCTTGGCACGAGGTGCTGGTGCAGATGCTCGTGAATGCCGGCGCCGCCCGTTCTGCCCTGGTTGATGCCGATGTTGAAGCCTTGCGTTCCCGTCAAGCCTTGGAGCACACGCATCCCCGTTTGCGTGAGCGCAGCGATCTCGTCGCGTTCGGCATCGGTCACGTCTGTGTACCAACCGATGTGGCGGTACGGGCACATCATGAGGTGGCCGGGGTTGTAAGGGTAGATGTTGAGGACCACGTAGCAGGTCTCGCCCCGATGCACGATGAGGTGGTCACGGTCGTTGTCTTCGGGCGTCTTGCACAGGGGGCACCCCGCCCCGCCGCCATTGTTTGGGCGGTCCGACGCGTTCTTGACGTACGCCATGCGGTGAGGCGTCCACAAGCGCTCGAAGCCGTCTGGCTCCCCGCCCATCGTGTCCGCGTCCACCCACTCGACCATCAGACTTGCGCCCGGCTCGCGATTGCCTCGACGACGCGCTTCACGGCGTCGGCGACGGGCACCTGGTTGTCTTGGCTGCCGTCACGGAACCGGAACGAGACCGCGCCGGCGTCGGTATCCTCGCCACCCGCGATGAGCACGAATGGCACCTTGTCCTTGGACGCGTTGCGGATCTTCTTGGGAAAGCGCTCGTCTGACGTATCAACCTCGACGCGCACGCCCGCCGCCTTGAGCCGGGCCGCGATGTCCTGCAAGTAGTCGTTGAACGCCTCGGCTACTGGAATACACAGCACCTGCACAGGAGCGAGCCACACGGGGAACTGGCCCGCGTAGTGCTCCGTGAGGATCGCGAAGAAGCGCTCGATCGAACCGAACAGCGCGCGGTGGATCATGACGGGGCGCTCGCGGGTGTTGTCCGCCGACGTGTATTCGAGTTCGAAGCGCTCCGGAAGGTTGAAGTCCAACTGAATGGTGGACATTTGCCACGAGCGGCCGATCGCGTCTCGCGTCTGCACGGAGATCTTGGGGCCGTAGAACGCGGCGCCGCCAGGGTCGTCCCGCAGCTCGAGGCCCGACTCAATGCCCACCTGACGCAGCGTCTCGGTGGCCTCTTCCCAGGCATCGTCCTCACCCACGAACTTCTCCGGGTTCTTGGTCGACAACTCCAGGAAGAAGTCGGTCAGGCCGTAGTCCTTCAGCAGTCCGAGCACAAAGTTCAGCGTGGTGGTCAGTTCCGACTTCATCTGATCGCGCGTGCAGTAGATGTGGGCGTCGTCCTGGGTGAAGCCGCGGGCCCTCGTGAGGCCGTGGACAACGCCCGACTTCTCATAGCGATACACGGTTCCGAATTCGAACAGGCGTAGCGGAAGCTCGCGGTAGGAGCGGCCTCGCGATCGGAAGATGAGGTTGTGCATTGGGCAGTTCATCGGCTTCAGGTAGTAGTCCTGGCCCTGCTTCGTGACGTTGCCTTCCGCGTCGCGCTCCTCGTCGAGGTGCATGGGCGGGTACATGCCGTCCGAGTACCAGTCGAGGTGTCCGGACAGCTTGAAGAGGCTCGACTTGGTCGCGTGGGGCGTGTATACGAACTGGTAGCCCTCCTCGATGTGCCGCTTGCGCGAGTACTCCTCCATCTCCATGCGGATGATCCCGCCCTTGGGGTGGAAGACGGCAAGCCCGGAGCCGATCTCGTCAGGGAAGGAGAACAGGTCCATGTCAAGGCCCAGCTTGCGGTGGTCCCTGCGCTCCGCCTCCGCGAGGCGGTCCTTGTACGCCGTGAGCTCGTCCTTGGTGGGCCATGCGGTGCCGTAGATGCGTTGCAGCTGCGGGTTCTTCTCGCTGCCGAGCCAGTAGGCCGCGGCGGAGCGCATGAGGCTCCAGCCGTTCTGGAGCACCTTGGTTGAGGGTGCGTGAGGGCCGCGGCACAGGTCCTTCCATACCACGTCGCCCTGGCGGTTCAGGTTGTCGTAAATCGTGGTCTCGCCCGCGCCCACCTCGACGGAGACGCCCTCGGCGCCATCGACGCCCGCCGCGCGGTTCAACAGTTGACACTTATACGGCTCGTTGGCGAGCTCGACGAGCGCCTCTTCGGGGGTGACCACGCGGCGCCTGAAGGGCTGGCCATCCTTCACGATGCGCTGCATCGTCTTCTCGATCGTCCTGAGGTCCTCCGGGGTGAACGGCTGCGCGACGTCAAAGTCGTAATAGAAGCCATCTTTAATGAAGGGTCCAACGCCCAACTTGGCGTCAGGCCACAACTGCTGGACGGCCTGGGCCATCACGTGGGTCGCACAGTGGCGCAACACGTTGAGTCCGTCAGGCTCGGAGACCAGCACGGACTCGACGGTGGATCCGGCCGGGATGAGTGCGGCGAGGTCACGCAATTCTCCGTCGACCCTGACCACCACCACGTCGCGCCTGTCTCCAAACAGGTGGGTGCCCGTCGTGCCCGCGTCGAGCTTTCGCTCGTCGCCGTCCACGGTCACGCTGATGCTCGCCACGTCTGCTCCTTGGATTCACCCTTGGGATTCACTCTTGCCCCCATGATGCTACCGACAGTCGGGTCGAGTCGTTGATACTCCGGCGTCACGCGAGCGCTACCGCAATGTGTCCGAGCGGTCGCCCGCTGTGGGCGTTGCGGTCTGCTCCGCCGCCGCGTCGGGCGCGTGTGGCACAGCGATGGGCCCCACGCGAAGGTGAGGCCCATCGCCGCAATCTCCGCGTTGGCGCATCAGCGCCTGCGGGAGGTACGGCTAGCGCCGGTGGTGCCACGTGGTCGCGAGCAACCCAAGGATCACGCCGACGACGAGGATGCCAAGCCGCAACGTGAAAGACGCGCTGTCCATGATGAGCCCGAGCAACTCGATGAGGGCGATCGTCGCCGCCGCGATTACTGCGTAGACGGCCCAGTTGAGCTTCCCTACCAGCAGGAAGACGACGAGCCCGATGCCTGCGGCGAAGAGAACGAGGCCGTACGCATGACTGAGGTTGTCCGTTGATAGGGCGAATCCCGAACCGGTCATGAGTGCCGCGAGGGCGATCAGGACGCCGCCAATAATCCCGAGCAGGCGATTGCTACTTGTTTTTGCCATGTCTTGTGAACTCCTTGAGACGATAATGCGTGAACCCCACCCCTGGGCGAGCCCTTGGGCGGAATAGAGACGCTCCCGCTACACGGCACCGGGCTATGGGGTGGCGCCGGTGCGTGCACCCAAGCTTCGTCGCAAGGGTGGCACATGGGATGGTCGGAGGAGGTGCGCCGCCGGATAGTCGCTGGCCGCACGTACGTGAGCCAATGAGCAAACTAGCACGGTCGGAGAAATCGTCGGCGATGAACGGGTCGATTCCCTAGGGGCGCCAGCCGTGACCAACTGGTGCGCGAGGTCACACACCTCGCCTAACGGGTCAGTACCCGTCGTCCCGCATCTCATTCGCTCTCGACGCGGTCGAGGGTCGAGGCAAGGTGCTAGAAGGCGTCGCCCCGTTGCTCGCCCTGTGCCGGCTCCTGCTCCGGTTCCGGCCGGACGTCCTCGGCATTCTCGGGCTGCACGTCCTGCTCCGGTTGCGACTGTGCGCCATCCACAACCTCGGGTTGCTCAGGCTCGCCTTCCGGCTGGATGTCCGGGGCAATCTCGGGCTGCACGTCCTGCTCCGGTTGCGACTGTGCGCCATCCACAACCTCGGGTTGCACGTCCACCGCAGGAGAGTCGACCTTGGCATCCCGAACACGGGACTTTGCGTCGGCGCGCAACCTCTTGGCCTCGCGGGCGGCCCGCTCCTTGAGCTTGGACTCCGCTTTCTTTACGGCGGGCTCGGCCTTCTTGACTGCGGCCTTCGCTTTCTTGGCGTCACGCTTCGCCTTGGTTGCGAGGTGGCGCGCCTTCTTCGCGTCGTCGCCGAGAGTCGCGGCGAGATCACGCGCCTCCGCCGCAACCTGCTTCGCCTCCGAAAGCACGCCAACTGTGCGCTCGACCTTCAAGGCCAATTCATCCATCATGTTCTTCGCAGTGGACATGACTCTCTCGCGCTCCCTCGATGAATGACACCCTCATCAGTGACTCTAGTCGTGGGGGCCTCAGCACGTTCGCTGGCGCATGGCGCGAAAGGCGGCCGCGTCACGCGCGCGGCCCGCGGCATCGTCGCCGCAACCGGCATCACTCACGAAAGTGCGCCGCCCCCTCCTAAGAGGAGACGGCGCCAGACTCACTCGAACCTTGTCAGTCGTTGTTGTGGTCTTTGGCCCACTGCTCGGCCTTAGCGACCTTGATGGCCGCGTCATGCCCGGTGTGCTCCTGGACCTTGTCAGCGACCTTCTCGATCTGCGCGTCGTCCGGCATGGCGTCTTTCGCCTTGTTCTGCATGTCCTTCATGTCCATGGGGATGCTCCCTTCCTGGAGAGGAATTGCATCTAGTAGAACGCGTGGCAGGGACCGACCGTTCCGGAACGGGCGGCCGTCATGCGGGGAGCGATGCGCTGCCGTGGGCACGACGCTCAGCCCCGTTCCACATACATCTCTCCCACAGGGACCTCGGCAGCAAGGCGGTTTCCCGCGCCCGGCAGCGGGCAGGCCCACGCCTCGTCATAGGCGCACGAAGGCTGATAGGCGAAGTTCAGGTCCACCACGAGATCCTCCGCTCCACCACCGAGGTCTGCGCCCTTGGTCGAGTCCAGAATGTAGCGGCCGGCCCCGTAAGTGGTCACCCCACTGGTGGCGTCGTGGAACGGAAGAAAGAGGCCTCCGCCGTAGGAGTCAAGCCACCACACATCGAGCGAACCTAGCCCGTCCAGGTGCACCTTGCCGATGCGTTCGAAGGGGACGACACCGTCTGTCCCTGTCTGAAGCTCCCGCCGCTCGGGCTCGACGCCTGTGTTGACGGGCACCACGAAACGAAAAACGGGGTCGTACTCGGCGACACGACCGCCCGCGAACGCGGCGCGCTCGGCGGCGGGAACGGGCGAGGCGGGATGCGTCGTCAGGAGTTCAAAGCGCGCGTCAACCCACGCGCGATGCGCGTGCGCCATGTCCGGGTCCGCCCGCACGTCCCCGTAGATGCTTGCGACGCGCCTGCGCCAATCGAGCACGTTCATCGCGGTGAGGGCCATGTCGCCACCGTAACTCGCCGGGGTGCCGCGCGGGGGCCCTGCCTGATGTGTATCCGCCACCCAGCGCAAACGGGGATTCACGGGTACTTTCTTCCCATGTCCCGTGATCCAGTTGAAACGAACCCCAACCACTACTCAGTCGTCTTCGAAAACGAGAGGGTGAGGGTGCTCAAGTATCACGACGTTCCCGGCACCCTCACGCTCCCCCACGATCATCCCGATTCGGTCATGATCACGGCCAGTGGCTTTCGCAGGGAGCTCATCCAAGGCGAGCGCACGGCCGAGGTGGAACTCCCCGCGGGCCGCGCCATGTGGCTCGCCGCTCAGTCTCACGCTGGCCACAACATCGGCGAGACAGACACGGATGTGTTCTTCGTCGAATTGAAGGAGCCTGCGCCTGCGGGAAATTCCCCCCGTGCGGCCGCTCTGGGTCCTGTCGACGGGTCCTGACTGGCCTCAAGGTGTGGCGGTCGATACTGCGATCGAGCCGGCAACCAATGTTGCCTGGGAGATCGGTGGCGGCCGACCAGAACCCGAGCCGCTCGCCCTCTCCGCAGGTGCTCCGTTGGCTTTCGCGTCGAACCCGACCCTCGCGTTTCTCACGGCGAAGCAAGACGACGGCAATCGGCTCACCATGTGGACCAGTCTGTCATTCAGGGGTGCCTACACTGCCGCTGCAAGGAGCGCCTGGCTCGGGGGTTTGTGGGCCATTGACGTACGTGTTGAGAAACTGCTCCACGCGGGGATCCGAGGGGTCGTCAAGCTCAAGTTGTACCCCCCAAGCCGTCAAAACCACGGGGGAAGCCAACCTTTCGATAGGGCTCAGCAGCGTGTACGTTCGCTCGCGAGTCACGGCCTTGAGCACATCAACCTGCTGCTGATCGAGCCCGGACCGATATGCGATCCACACCGCGCCGTGCTCCAGTGAATGGACCGCCTTTGCCGTCTCGACGGGGTCGCTGTACACCCCGCAGTTTTGCAATTCAGGATCGTGCGGCCCGCCTGCCAGCGGAAGCACCGTGTCGCCGGACGTTGACTGCGTCGGCTCAGGGAGCGCGGTGACGTGCTCGGCTGTGAGGCCCTGCATCTCACTCACGCCAGCGATCGGCAATCCTGCCGCCTGATCTTTGGAGGCGACGCTCTTGCTTTCGCGGGCGAGAACACCCCAAACCACAGCAACGAGCGCGAGCGCGGTGATGACAATCACCGCGGTGATCAGCACACGGCGGCGCATCTCACGGGAGTTCTGCTCGGCGCGCATGCGTGCGGCGACGCTCGCGCTCTTTTCGGATGCGGGGGTCTGGTCCATGGTGTTTCCTTTGCGTTCTAGCGCGTCGAGGAGCTTGATCGAGACCGGTGATTCTTCTGGTCAAACACGGGCCGCCGAGTTAGCTGACGACGAGCAACGTGTACATCCCCGCCGCGTAGTGATTCTCGATGTTGCAGAGGATCTCGTAGCGGCCGGCAGGAAGATCCACGGTCACCCAACCTGCGGCGCCGGGCTCGATGCCGTCACCTGCGCCCTCGCCGTCTGTCTTTGACGCCTCGCCGAGGCTGTCCGATTCTTTGACGGCCCCGTCAGCTCCCACCTGGCGGCCACCGACCTGTTGACCGTCGGCTAGTGGCAGCACCACAAGTTCATGCTTGATGGTGCCTGCGTTGTAGAGCCGAAGAGACAGGGAGCCCGCTGGGGCATCGACGCGGTCGGAAAAGAGGCGCATCACGTCCCCCATGGAACCGTCGGGTGTGCCCATCATCCGGCCGCCGTCCATGTCCATGGCAACCACGTCGACGACAGTCCCCGCAATCTGCGATGACGGGCCACGTGGGGCAGTCACGTATTGGCCGTGTCCGTGCCAGCGGTACGAGCCGTGCCCACGTGTCGACAGATCAAGCGTCAAAGCAACCGAGGCAACCAACACGGCAACGGCCGCGAACAGTGCAGCGAAAGCCCAACCACGTGTGAAGCCCCTCATCGTTCGCCTTCGCGATTCTCGACAAGGGCGGCGCGAATGGTGCGATATTTGTCCAGGTCGATCTCGCCATTGGCCAGGCGCTCGTCGAGGATCGCCAGTGCGGGCGCCGCTACGGATGGCGCGGCGAGCGCCGTCGGTGATGCGCTCACTGCCTTCGGGTCGTGTGGCTTTCCAGGGAACAGCCGAACCACGAGCCAGACGATCAATCCGAGCAAAGCCAACCAGAACAGGCCCATGCCCATCCACGCGAAGCCTGTCATGCCCCCGCCATACGAACCCATCATGATGTTGCCCTTTCACTCGTCGTTGAAATCAAGCATCGACGAAGGACATGGGGATTTTCGTAGGTGTTTCACGAAGTTTTGATGAAGAAGGCGGCGCGCGCATCGCCCCTGCGGTCAATCCTTCCTGACGCCAGTTGCGTCGAGGTCGCTCGACAGTCGCGGCAGCGTCAGGCTGAATGTGGCGCCCGTCGCCGGGCCATCGCTCGCGGCGACGATTGTGCCGCCGTGAGCGTTGGCAATGGCCATGGCGATCGACAGGCCGATGCCCGAACCTCCGTGAGCACGGTCCCGCGCGACGTCGACTCGAAAGAACCGGTCGAAGACTCGAGGGAGGTCTCGCGCCGCGATGCCCTCACCCGAATCCTGCACGCTCACGCGTACCGATTCCGCTTCCCCAACCACGCCAACGTGGACCACGCCCCCCGGGGGGGTGTGCTGTCGAGCGTTTTCAAGAAGATTGGTGAGGACCTGACCAATCCGGTCTGGGTCCGCGTTCACGATGAGGCCTGGCTCGCAGGTCAGTTCAAGCGAAAGCCCGCACTCGGCAAGACGTTCGGACGATTGGGCAACCGCCGCTCTCACTACCGTGTCGACGTCGATGGGACTCCGGTGAAGGGACAGCCGGCCCTCCTCCGCCGACGTCACGAGGGCCACATCGGCGGAGAGTCGAGCGAGTCGGTCCACCTGGGCCTGCATGGTCCGAACCGTCGGCTCATCGAGATGCTCCACGCCATCTGAGACCGCCTCGAGGTAGGCGCCGAGTACGGCGAGCGGAGTGCGCATCTCATGAGCAAGGTCAGCGAGCATTCGAGTGCGAGTGTCCTCGACGTGCGCCAGTTCCTTTGCCATGGCGGTGAAGGCTTCCGCAACGCGATCGAATTCTGGCCCGATTCCGGGAGCGCCGACGCTGACGTTGCGTTCGCCTGCGGCAACGCGATGGGCGGCCTGCGCGAAGGGGGCGAGCGACCGTCGAATCCGGCGAGCAATGAGAACGCTTGCGCCCGCCGATGCGATCAAGGCCATGAGGAGAGCGATCGAAAGCGCGATGGCCGAAGCCGTGCCATACGCACGCTCGGCATGGTCAGTTGGGCTTTCGCCTGTTTCGACGGCGCGGAGAAGATGCTCATGGAACAGGCCTGGCCCGATGGTCGCGCCGACGGCCCAGGCGGTGGCTGCACCCACCCCGACCACGACCGCGATAGCCAGTATCAGGCGAGTGGCCAGATCAGTGCGATCCACCAAGGCCGTCCACCGCCTCACTTGCCTGGGCCCAGTCGGTAGCCGTATCCGCGAACGGTTTGCACATACAGGGGTGCGGCCGTCTCGTCGCCGAGCTTTCGACGCACGTGGCCCAGGTGCACGTCGACGAGGTGTGGGTCCCCAAACCAACCGGAGCCCCACACCTGCTCGGTGAGCTGGTCCCGAGAGAAGGCCCTGCGCGGGTGCCGTACTAGCACCGCGAGCACATCGAATTCCGTGCGCGTGAGGTCCACGACCCGGCCCGCGACACGGACCTCTCGTGCCGTGAGGTCCATCGTGAGCTCGCCGACTGTGAGCAGCTCGGTCGGTTCCGGATCGGCCACGCCTCCCACAAAACTCCTTGGGCGTCGCAACATCACACCCACCCGCGCCACAAGTTCGCGCGGACTAAACGGTTTGGTCAGATAGTCATCTGCGCCCACCGACAACCCGATCAAGCGGTCGACTTCCTCGACCCGCGCAGTAAGGATGATCACGTAGCAATCGCTGAATGTCCGCAAGGTTCGGCACACCTCGATGCCGTCCGCTCCAGGCAAGCCGAGGTCCAGAACCACGACATCGGGCGGATTGGCCCGCGCAAGCGCTATCGCCTCACGACCATCGCGCACAACCTCCGTGTCGTACCCGTCGCGCATCAGGTATGAGGCGATCAATCGGCCGAGCGATTCTTCGTCTTCCACCACCAGGATGCGCGCGCGCGCCGGTCCTTGCGAGGCAACGTGAGTGCTCATGGGCCAATCCTGACACCTGCGTGGCAAGCCGGGCACATCCTCACAAATATCGAAAGCCCCGGCACTCCCCCACTTGAGAGAACACCAGGGCTTTTCATAGTGGGCGATACTGGGATCGAACCAGTGACCTCTTCCGTGTGAAGGAAGCGCGCTACCCCTGCGCCAATCGCCCCTAAGCGGACTCCATAGTAGCCGGTCCGGCAACCCCCTGCGCTACGTCGCGTCCCTGGTCCGCGCAGGCGCGGGATCGGATTCGAAATCGGAGTGAAGTTCGTACAAGTCGGACAGCCTGGTGAGAAGCGGTCCCTTGGCAACGTCGACGCCGTCGAGCCACACGATCGGCTGGACCCCGCGGGTCGAGGACGTCACCGCGGCGAAGGCGGTGCCACGCACCACCTCGTCAAGCACCGACATCTCCAACTCGCCAGGCGCAGCGACGCGCACTGGCATCCCCGTGCCAGCCCCCCACTCCAGCGCAAGACCCCTAGTAATGCCCGCGAGACAGCCCGAAGACAACGGCGGTGTCACGATTTCTCCTCGCCGCTCGATGAAGATGTTAGTTCCAGTGCCCTCACACAGGTAGCCGTACGTATTGGACATGATCGCCTCGTCGGCGCCCTTGCCCGCCGCAAACTGCGCCATCACCACGTTTTCGGCATACGACGTGGACTTGACTCCCGCGATCGCCGAACGCTCATTGCGCTTCCACGGCACTCTCGTGGCCCTGCACGCGCTTGGCACGGTGCCTGGGCCACCCCAAATCACGACGTTGGGCGCGCCTGTGCCCCGCACGGAACTCATCGGTCCCGGCCCGGAAACGACGGTGATACGCACCCTCACCACGTCGGCAGGGCTCGTGGCGATCACTTGCCGCACGCCTTCCCTGACCACCGCCATGTCGACCGAGCGCATTCCCATCCGGTCGAGCGAGTACTGAAGGCGGACAAGGTGGCGCGTCAAAGCGAAGGCTTGGCCCTTGCGCACCGCCAAGGTCTCGAAGACCCCATCCCCCACCGTGAAGCCGTGATTACCTGCCAAGATAACCGGTTCATTGACAGCGTGGAGGCTTCCATCGACCCACAGGACAGCGCTCATGTGCTCATTGTGTCTGTCGAAGCCAGGCCGATCAAACGCCGCGCCTTGAGTTCCGTCTCTTCCCACTCGGCCGCGGCCTCAGATCCCCACGTAATGCCCGCACCGGTACCAAAGCGCAAGGTGCCTCCTTCGTCGTCGTTCCACCAGAAGGTGCGGATACCGACGGCGAGTTCCGCGATCCGCGAATCGGCGTCGATCCAGCCGATCGCGCCGCAATATGGGCCCCTCGCCACGGGCTCTTCCCTCGCGATAATGTGCAGCGCCGATGCCTTGGGCGCTCCGCTCACCGAGCCCGGCGGGAAGGTCCCTTCGAAGAGAGCACCCCACATTTTCGCCGTCCAGTCGAAGGAGGGCGCGAGACGGGCGCTGACGGTCGATTGGAGGTGCGAGAGCCCCGGGTGCTCATGCACGCCCAGCAACTCGGGCACCGAGATGCTGCCGGGCGCCGCTACGTGCGAGAGGTCGTTCCGAATCAGGTCGGTGATCATGACGTTTTCGGCCTCGTCCTTGTCGAGCATCACCTGTCCCGGCGCGGCCGTCCCCTTGATCGGCGACGACGAGACGACACCTTTGTCGACCCTGAGGAACAACTCAGGGGACGCCGAGACGATCCAGGCACCGGGCATCGAGCCCGACTCCGGGACGACGATGCGCGCCGCATGTCTGGCCGGGTTGCCTCTGGATAGGACGTGGGATAGCGCGATGGCGTCGGGCCCCGGAGGTGCCGACGGCAGCGGCGCGCTTAGCACCCTGCACAGGTTGACCTGGTACACGTCGCCCTCACGAATGTCCGCCCTGATCGCATCGACCCCATCCATGTATCGCGCCTCGTCCAAAGACGTATCCCACGCCGAGCGCGCCGGGCCGTGCCAAGGCCGCGCGGATTCCCCCGGTTCCCTCACGCTTGGGCCGCGTTCGACATCGGCGAACCGCCAAGCGCCGATCCGCCCCTCAAACGTGGCAACCACCACCCAGAAGCCGCCCGCGGCCAGGCGCTCGGGGTGCGCCGCAGCATCGACGTATTCGATGGGCCTTGACGCGCGTACTCCCCTGAACGCGGCGCTTCCACGCCTGCGGGGATCATCGTTCCAGGTCATGCGCACACGCTAGTCGTACACCCGGCAACGCGCCGGGCACGATGAATTGGTGTTGACGGCTCCCATCGGCTAACGTTGTCACTCGGTCCGGACCCCAGGTTTTGGACCATGCGGACGTGGCTCAGTTGGTAGAGCATCACCTTGCCAAGGTGAGGGTCGCGGGTTCGAATCCCGTCGTCCGCTCGGTGGGCCGGCACCTTTTCGGCGCCGGTGAACACAGCGGTGGAGTGGCCGAGAGGCGAGGCAGCGGCCTGCAAAGCCGTCCACACGGGTTCGAATCCCGTCTCCACCTCGCAACAAGTAGTACCCGAGCTCGTATCGGGCGATTGGCGCAGCGGTAGCGCGCTTCCCTGACACGGAAGAGGTCACTGGTTCGATCCCAGTATCGCCCACC
>JAYTGI010000225.1:0-4933 GCA_043733605.1 Demequina sp.
CTGTGCCAGCGGGCACCTCAAACCCCTGGGATGCGGGCTTGGTCTACAACGACCTCACCCTCCCAGCTGGCGACTACACATTTTCGTTTGACGCGAGCGGGTCTGGACCAGTGCGCGCGCTCGTTGGCGTCAACGGCCCTCCCTATACCGTCTACACCCAGGTGAACGCGGTCCCCGGCGCCGGAGGCAGCTACACCTCGAGCTTCACGGTGGATCAAGGGGTGAGCAATCTCCAGATTGCGTTCCAAGTGGGAGGCTCTGCCACAGCGTGGACATTCTGTGCCGACAACGTGTCCCTGATCGGGGGCGCGGGCTTGCCCCAATACGTGCCCGAGACTGGGCCGCGCGTCAAGGTCAACCAGGTGGGCTACCTCACCGCGGGGCCCAAGAATGCGACCCTCGTCACCGACGCCACCAATCCCGTCGCTTGGGCGTTGCACGATGCGTCCGACGCCGCGGTGGCCTCCGGATCAACCACCCCTGCAGGGATCGACGCGTCGGCAGGGGTGAATGTTCAGACGATCGACTTCTCGTCAGTGACGACCGCGGGCACCTACACGCTGGTGTCCGACGGCGAGACTAGCCACCCGTTCGTCATCGGCGATGACATCTACGAACAACTGCGCCTCGACTCGCTCAACTACTTCTATTTGGCTCGCTCTGGCACCGCCATTGACGGCAACATCGTCGGCGCGGACTATGCCAGGGCGGCCGGTCACGTCTCTTCCCCTTCGGACGGGGTGGCGAACAAGGGCGACCTAAACGTGCCCTGCCAGCCCGCCGCCGAATCGCTGGCCGTCTACGGGGAACCGTGGACGTGCGACTACACGCTCGACGTGGTGGGCGGCTGGTACGACGCGGGCGACCACGGCAAGTATGTGGTCAACGGTGGCATCGCTACCGCCCAGTTGCTCGGCACTTTTGAGAGGACCAAGACCGCGGCGAGCGCCGATGCCGGGGCCTTGGGCGACAACACGCTCAACCTTCCCGAGCACAACAATGGCGTACCCGACGTGCTCGACGAGGCGCGGTGGGAGCTCGAGTTCATGTTGTCGATGCAGGTTCCAACGGGCCAGCAGTATGCGGGAATGGTCCACCACAAGGTCCAGGACTACGGATGGACAGGGCTGCCGCTTTTGCCCGTCAATGACCCTCAGACGCGCTACCTACACCGTCCGTCCACGGCGGCCACGCTGAACCTGGCGGCGACGGCCGCGCAGGGCGCGAGGCTATTTGCGCCCTACGATGCCGCATTCTCAACGGAACTGCTTGCAGCGGCTCGGTCCACGTGGAAGGCCGCATTGGCCAATCCCTCGGTCTTCGCGACGGCGGCCGACGGCGCCAACGGAGGCGGTCCCTACGACGACTCCAACGTTCAGGACGAGTTCTATTGGGCGGCCGCTGAGCTGTACCTCACCACAGGTGAGAAGCAGTATCAGGACTTCCTCATTGCCTCTCCGATCGAAAGTGCCGACTCGTTCCCCACGGCGGCGTTCAGTTGGGGCACGCTCGACGCGATCGCCAAGATGGACCTGGCCACTGTGCCAAACTCCTTCTCCGCTCGCACCTCCATCGTGAACCAGGTGATTGCTGGAGCGGATGGGATTGCGGCGGTGCAACAAGGTCAGGAGTTCGGGCTCGCGCTGCCGGACGACGCCTTCGCGTGGGGTTCCAACTCGCAGGTGCTCAACAACATCGTGGTATTGGGCACGGCCCACGACATCACGGGCAACGGCACCTACCTCACGGCCGCAGAGGAGTCGATGGACTATCTGCTGGGGCGAAACGCCCTTGGCCAGTCGTACATCACCGGCTGGGGTGACGTGACGAGCCAGAATCAGCATTCGCGCTGGTTCGCCGCCTCATTGAATCCCGACCTGCCCCACCCGCCTGTCGGCTCCGTTGCCGGCGGTCCAAACCCGGGCGCAAGCACGTGGGATCCCACGTTCGCCAACCTTTACCCCAACCAGGACTGCGCACCGCAACTGTGCTACGTGGACAACATCCAGTCGTGGTCGACCAACGAGATCACCGTGAACTGGAACTCCGCATTGTCGTGGGCCTCCTCGTTCTTGGCGGATCAGAACACCGGAGCGGTTGCGACGCCTCCCACCTGCGAGATCCAGTACATCGTCCGTGGCACGTGGCCTGGCGGCTACAACACCCAGATCCGGATTAAAAACACCGGAAGGACCACCATCAACGGCTGGAACCTCACGTGGGCTTACCCGGGTGACGATGCCCTGACACGCCAAGCCTGGAGCGCCAAGTGGAGCCAGGATGGAGCGAACGTCAGCGCCTCAAGCTACACCTGGAATGCGGCGATCAAGCCGGGCAAACGCACCACGATCGGCTTCATCGGCAATCCTGGCGTGCTGAAGGACTCGCCGCCTGAGCAGTTCTGGCTCAACGGGCAGCCCTGCACAACCACGTAGGTCGTCGTCAGTTGGCCCCGCGCTGCGGCGCAGGGCCAACTGAACACCCTGGTTAGTAGGGCCAAAGGTCGCTTGTGGTGCACCCATCGACACGATGGAATAGGCCCATGACAGCCTTAGTGATCTACGAATCCCTGTGGGGGAACACTGCAGCCATTGCTCACGCAGTAGCGGAAGGCATCGGCCCTGGCACCCGAGTGGCTCACACCGGTGAGGTGGACCCCGCGGATGTCGAGACCGTCGACCTCCTTGTCGTCGGTGCCCCTGTTCACGCGTTCAACCTACCAACGGACGCCACCAAGAAATCCGTCGGGGCGCGCAGTCTCGCCCCAGGCGACCTCGCCCCGGACCTTTCCCAGCCACCGGTGCGCGATTGGCTTGCTCGCGTTGAATCGGGAACCGGCATCGCCGCGGCATTCGACACGCGCGTGCGCGGCCCGTTTGGCAGGGGCGCAGCGAGCAAGATTGAGAAACTGCTTGAAAGCAAAGGGTTCCGGGTCGCGCACGTCTCGCAAGGCTTCCTCATCTCCAATGACAAGAACCCCAAGTCGCCCGCGAGCATGTTGCGCGAAGGCGAACTCGATCGGGCTCGCGCATGGGGCGCAGAACTCGCGGCGCTTGCCTCCTAGTTGAGGGGTCGCTGCTTGGGGGTCGCTGCGTCTTCGCCTCGAATCGTTCGAGTGCTTTGATAGCAGAGTGGACACCCTCGACTACCTCAGGCTGCTGCCAAAGACCGAGCTTCATTGTCACTTCGTCTCGACGATGTCGGCCGCTCACCTCATTGCATTGGCCGATCGCGAGGGCATCAAACTCCCCACGACGGACCCCGAAAAGCTCTTCGACTACGAAGACCTCGCCGACTTCTTGGTGGCGTTTCGCGCGGCCACCGACGTTCTCACCACCGGCGCCGATCTCGAACGGGTCGCATACGACGGAGTGAGGGCGGCAGTTGCTGACGGCGCCCTCAGATACCGCGAATATGCGATCAACCCCCAATACTTCGCCCCCAAGGGCTTCACGTACCGCCAGTTGCTCGACCCGATCATCTCGGGGTTGCGCGCCGCAGAGGCGGATCTCGGGGTCGGATTCCGCCTCATCATCGGCATCAATCGCCGCGACGGCGCCGCCGATGCCGTCGAACTCGTCCGCACCATGATCGCCAATCCTTACCCCGAGGTCGTGGCGCTGGGTCAAGACGACCTCACGCCCCAACTCACCGAGGATCCAGGCCGGTTTGCCTACGCCTACTCGCTCGCCCGCGGGGCCGGCTTCAAGACGACGGCCCACGCGGGCGAGCGCATCGTCGACGGCGCGGGAAGCGTCAAGGTGGCCATGGACGTGCTGAAGGTCGACAGGATCGACCACGGCTACATGATCGTCGAGGATGCGGAGTTGACAGCTCGCGCGAGGGACAGCCGGATTCCGTTCGCGTGCACGCCCGTCTCGACCACAGTCTGCTCGGGATGGAGCCTCGACCCTTCCCACCGGATCGCCCGCATGGTCCGCGAGGGGCTCAACGTCAGCTTCTCCACGGACGACGCGGTGTTCTTCCGCACCAGCCTGGCGCGCGAGTTCCAAGAGGCGCTGCCCGCACTCGGCCTCGGCCTCGACGACGCGCGCACCATCGCTCTGGCGGGGGTCGACGGGGCGTTCTGCGACGACGACACCAAGGCGGCCCTCAGAGCTCGCTTCAGGGGCGAGATCACGGCGCTCGACGCGGCACGTGGCGCCTGAGCGACACGGATCACTGGACCTTGGTCCCGCGCCGCCGCCGCTCATCCGGGCTACACCTGGCATGTGGTCGCAATGGTGGTCTACGAGTCGCTGTGGGGGAACACTGCCGCAGTGGCGCGAGCGATTGCCGACGCGCTCGGCCCAGGCACCAGGGTGGGGAGCACGGGCGACATCTCGCCCGAGGTTGCAGCAACGGCCTCTCTCCTCGTCGTTGGTGCCCCCGTTCATGCGATGAGCCTCCCCACAATGCGGTCGTTGGCGAGCGTCGCCCTCCGCTCCATCAGGCCTGGCGAAATCCCGGCAGACGTCGATCACCCGCTCATTCGAGACTGGGTCGCCGCCTTGCCGTACGGCGAGGGGCTCGCGGCGGCGTTCGACACGCGAATCACGGGCCTCATCGGACGTGGAGGCGCGAGCACCATCGAACGGCTCCTCAAGGGCAGGGGGCGCAGACTGGTCCATCAGGCCGGTGGCTTTGTCGTGACGAACCAGCGCGAAATTCGCGACACCGCGAGCATGTTGCGCGAAGGCGAGCTCGCCAAGGCCTCCGAGTGGGGCGCGCGCCTGGCGACATTGCACTAGAACGCGCCTAGCCTGTTCG
The DNA here is from genome assembly GCA_043733605.1 of Demequina sp. GTDB lineage: Bacteria > Actinomycetota > Actinomycetes > Actinomycetales > Demequinaceae > Demequina. Next base: position 4,771 of record JAYTGI010000225.1, read on the forward strand.
GGTGAGCAACCAGTCCCCCATCGTGGTCTTCGATGGCGAATGCGCCCTGTGCAACGGCTTCGTCGCCTGGCTGGTCCGCCATGACTCCCGCGGCCACTTTTTGATTTCAGGTTCTGCGGGCGACGTGGGAGCCGCTGTCATCGCCGCGGCCGGGCTTGACCCC
>JAYTGI010000226.1:0-12774 GCA_043733605.1 Demequina sp.
CGCGCCGCGTGGGCGACCCTCAGGTCGAGCCAACCCGACGTCCCGCTCTACCCGCCCGTTCGCGCTGCGTGGGCGGCCCGCAGATCAAGCCACCCCGACGCCGCCACCACCAGTCCTAGCGTCACCACCCCAAGGCAGGCTCCCGCGAGCACGTCGGTCACAAAGTGATAGCCCAGGTACAAACGACTGCCGCCCACCACCACCACGATGACAACGGATACTGCCGCCCACACCGCGAGCGACCGGCCACTGCGCCGGTGCCACCACAAGAGGTAGGCGGTGACCAGCACGAGCGTCGCGGCACCAGTGGTGTGGCCGGAGGGAAAGGAGAACGACGTTTCCAGGCCGGGAATCACCTGCAGGTCCTTGGCGGGGCGCGGCCGATGCACGATCACCTTGACCACGTAGGCGATCACAGTCGAGGTCGCCATCGCCCCCAAGAGGAGCGCAGGGTTGCGCAGTCGCTTGGTGGTGAGCCACCACGCCAGGCATCCGATCCCCACGAGGATGGGCAGAATTCCTGGGCCGAAAGCGTTTGTGATCCACGTGAGCGTCGTGGTGAGCCAATCCACCCGGATGCTGACCAGCCAGTCCAACGCAGGCTGGTCCACGATGTAGAGGTCGTCGCGGTCCAGAAACTGGTCAAGGACGACCGCGAAGGCGCCGACTCCCACCGAGGTGAGCAGGAGGCCCGGCAACAGGGCCCTGATCGTGGGCGAAGGGATGCGATCGAAGAGGTCCCTTATCATCGCGCCAGCGTAGTGCCGACGATGAGGTGGCGTCACCCCGAGCTGTGAGGCCACACACGAAAGCCTGCGCTCAAACGACGCGCTCTGGGTCTCCTTCGAGGTGAATCTCAGGGACGACGCGGCCCAGCCAGCGTGGGAGCCACCAGGCGGCCTTGCCAAGCAACATCATCATCGCTGGCACCAGCGTCATGCGGACCACGAAAGCGTCCAGCAGCACACCAAATGCCATGGCGAAGCCCATCGACTTGATGATCACGTCGTCGTCGAGCAGGAAGCCAAGGAACACCGATCCCATGATGAGCGCGGCCGCGGTCACCACGCGGGCCGAGTGCGAGTGACCGGTCACGATAGCCGCAGTCGGATCGGCGCCCGCGAGGTGCTCCTCGCGCATTCGGCTCACCAAGAAGACCTCATAGTCCATCGCCAGTCCAAACAGGATGCCGATCGTGAGGATCGGTAGGAACGCGATGATAGGCCCGCTGTACGTGACGCCGAGCAGGTCCTTCAGCCAGCCCCACTGGAACACGGCGACCACCGCGCCAAAGGTTGCGCTGAGCGAGAGCAAGAACCCCGCGAGCGCCTTGACTGGGATGAGGATCGACCGGAACACGATCACGAGCAGCAAGAGCGCGAGCCCCACCACGACGGTGAGGTAGATGGGCAGTGCGTGAGCAATGCCGTCGGACACGTCGATGCGAATGGCGGTCTCACCCGTGACGCCGAGCGTGATGTCTCCGGCGGGGGCGACCGCGCGGATGTGGTGCACCAACTGCTCGGTCGACGCCGAGTCGGGGCCGCCTGAGGGAATTACCTGGATCAGGTAGGCGCTGCCGTGGGCGCTAGGGATCGCGGGCGAGACGAACACCACGTTGTCGAGCTTGGACACTTGCGCTGCGGCGGCGGCCGCCTCGTCGGCGCCCGTCGCTGGGTTGGTGGTCTCGGCCAGGATCACGATCGGGCCGTTGAAGCCTGCCCCGAATCCCTCGGAGAGCAGGTCGTAGCCCTTGCGCGCCGAGCTCTCTTCGGGCTGAGACCTCTCGGACGGCAGACCCAGACGCAGATCGAGGGCGGGAATCGCGACGGCTCCGAGCATTGCCACCACGCCGATGACGGTAATGAGCGGGTGCTTGGTCACGAACGAAATGCCGCGACCCGTCGAGGGCTCTGCCTCGACGTGGGTGCCGGCGGCCACGGTGGCGCGCAGCTTGCGCGGCAGGATCCGCACGCCGGCGAGCGAAAGCACCGCGGGCAGCAGGGTCAGGGCTGCCACGACGGCCAGGGCCACAGTGCCGGCCGCCGCATTGCCCATGACGGTGAGGAACGGGATGTTCGCGATGAAGAGTGCCAAGAGAGCGAGGACGACGGTGGCGCCGGCGAACACCACGGCCGCACCTGCGGTGCCGATCGACCTCGCGATCGACGCATCGGCGCTCATGCCGGAAAGCAACTGCGCCCGGTGCCTGGCCACGATGAAGAGCGAATAGTCGATGCCCACCGCGAGTCCGAGCATGAGCGCTAGGACGGGCGCCGTCGAGCCGATCGACGTAAAGCCCGTTAGCGCATAGACGATGCCCACTCCGGCGCCCACGGCGACGATGCCTGTCATGAACGGCAAGACCGCTCCCACCAGAGAGCGGAACGTGATGAGGAGGACGATGATCGCGACAAGCGCGCCGATTGCCTCGCCGATGCCGCCGCCAGGGGCGGTTTGCGCCACGAACGCCGCGCCCGCGTACTCGACCTCAAGACCGGCATCCGCCATGGGCGAGGTCGCTTGGCGGGCGGCGGCGAGGGTGGTGTCGGGAAGGCTGTTGGCGGCCAGCGCGTAATTCACGGTGATGTACGCGATCGACTGGTCCTGAGAGACGCCCCTGGCTTGGAATGGATCCGACACGGCCGCGACGTTGGGGAGCCCGCCGAGCGCGCTCACCGCTGTGGAGACGGCGGCCGCGTTGGCGGGGTCGGCCAACGTTTGGCCTTCCGGAGCAGCGATGACAACGGTTCCCGTCGCGCCCGACGATCCAGGGAAGGCCTCGCCTAGCCGCTCCAGGGTCTGAACCGCAGGAGTGCCAGGGATCGAGAAGGCGTCATCGGTCGGCTGGCGCAAAGTGAGGGCGGCGGCACCGATGCCGGCCAGCACGGCCAGCCACACGCCGATGACGAGCCAGTGGCGACGGGCACTGAATGCTCCGACTGCGTGCAAAAGGGAACCCACGACGACTCCTGAGATTGGGGGACGAGACCGCGCATCGTCGCGCACGAGAACCACAAGCAAGGCGACAAACTTGCAGTGAGTGCAACAATACACCGCCGCGCCCTAGAATGTGCAGATGACATCGGCCACAGTGGGACGTCGCGAAAGCAAAAAGCGCGAAACCCGCGACGCCCTCGTCGCATCGGCAACAAAGCTCTTCGCCAAAAATGGCTACCAAGCCACGACCGTCGCCGCCATCGCGGCGGAGGCCGGGGTCTCACCGCGTACCTTCTTTGGCTACTTTCCCACCAAGGAGGCCGTGCTTTTCTGGCCGTTCGACGTGCTCGTTGACGATCTTGAGGCGGCACTCTCCAGTGGTCCGGACGACGCGCTCACCACGTTGCGGTCATGGACGCACGCTCACTCCGCCTGGTTTGACGGCGAGTTTCGCGAACTGCGACCGCTCATCGAGACGGCGTCTCAAGAGAACCACACCGTCGCGATTACAGGGCTTCTCTTCAGTCAGCGCATCTCGGCGGCGGTTGCGGCGCGACTGAGGAGGGACCTGGGCGTCGGGCCGGACGACGCGATGCCAGACATGGCGGCGGCTGCGGCGGTTGCCGCTCTCACGGTGGCACTACCGATGGGAGTGGCGCGCCACTTCTCGGAGGGTGTCCCCGACCGGTCGGGATACCTGCTCGACGACCTAGACACCGCGATCAGCTTTGCGCGAGCGGGGCTTGAGGCGACCAGGCCAAAGCCTGCCTAGGAGCCTTCACGCTTCCATTCGCCGCAGCCGGTGCTCTCGAAACGTTGACCTGACTCAAGGGTGACAGTGCGGGCCCCCTCTCCTTTGGAAAAATCCGCTCCGAGGCCGATATGAGAGCTCGAGTCCCAGGATTCGCCGATCGCCCAGAAGCAAAAGCCGGAGTCATCCTCGGGGCCGAAGGTGGGAGTGGCCTGGTACGTCCCTGGGGCGAAGTCCTCGCCCGCGAGCCAGATTCCGGGAGCAATCGAGCTGGGCGCATCGTCTCGCTGGAAGAGCGTTTCCGGATCGACGGGGATCCAGTCACCGCAGCCTCCTGAGTTGAAGGACTGACCGGCTTCAAGGCGCAAGATCGGCCTTCCCGCTGACCACATTTGCCAGTCGATCACGTCGTCCGCTGACTGGCTCGCACCGGCAAAGATCGACCAATCGCAACTGCCTCCCTCGCTCTCCGATGCGACGGCGAGGGCCGTGCGATACACCCCTGGCGCAAAGTCCTCCCCGATAGGCCACGCACCGCCCGGGACCCCCACTGGCGCGTCGGGATTGTTGAAGAACGTCGCGGGATCGACCGGCACCCACTCGCCACATCCCAACGACTCGAACTCGGTCGTTGCCGAAAGTTTGACGGCGGGAAGGCCTGCGGTGGCTTCGCCCCAGTCGACCTTGTTCTCCGACGTGTGGTAGCTGCTGGAGTACTCGGTCCATTGGCAACCATTGCCGTTCACGTCCTGATCGATCGGGGCCGACACGCGATACGTTCCAGGGCGAACAACGACGCCAACCTTCCACACTCCGTCGCCGATCTCGCCTCGCGGGCCAGGAACGCCGTACGTGGGCGCCGGTTCTTGCCAAGACTCGTCGGGCGCCGACCTGTCCGCCGCGTTCAGCGCCATGGCGCCTGCGACGCCTGCGACGCCTGCGATGCCCAAGCCGACGAGTGCGATGACGACGCCGATGACAACGGCGAGGCCTCTCCCGCCGGCCTCCGGCGCGTTGGGTCCATTCGGGCGGTCGTAGTTCATGAGCGGCTGAGGCGGGCCGGAACTCCATGACGGTGGGGCACCGTACTCCGTCGCCGGCGGGATCAAGTAGGGGTCGTCCGAATCCGATCGGCCGCCCAACCCGCGCTCGTGCGCATCGCCTCTCAACGCCATCCCCCACTTCACAGACCTGCCTCGACCCCAAGGCGACGTGCTCACCGTATCAGCGCTCAACGACCGTCCCTTGTTGCGATCGGTCGCCCGTCGAGCGCCCGGGGCCGAGTTCAGTTGCCGCTCGCCATGCACGCGCTGTCATGCCACCATGGGGGCATGGCCAACCACCCCGAGGACCCGTTTGCTGACCCAGACGGAGAGTTCAGCCGCGACTCAATTGCCGTCCCAGTGGTTGAGGACATCGGCTTTGAAGTGACCGACGTCATCCCCTCGGGTGTGGGACCCGCTCTTACCCGGCCGATTCCCGATCATCCGTCGCAGGACCTCAAAGCCACAGAAGCCCAAGCGGCGCAAGAAGAGGACTCCGAACCGTGGCCATCCCCCGATCGCGCTTCGGCTCCAGGTCCCGAGCCCGAGCGCTCTCCCGATCTGGAGCCCTCGTCGGCACCCGAGCCCGCGCCCGGGTATGTGCCCGCTCCGGAGTACGCCGATCTGAGGCAACCCGAAAGGCCCATGTCTCCGCTCGACCCTACGACGGAGTCCATTGCGTTCGCCACGTCCGAAGAGACGTTCGCGGTGCCCTTGATGCCCACTCCTACGCGCCCACACGAGGAACCCCACGACGCACTTCCTGCCAAACGGTTCCTCGATCGCGAATTGTCATGGCTCGCGTTCAACGAGCGAGTTCTTGAACTCGCGGAGGACCCCAGAACACCGCTTCTGGAGCGCGCGCGATTCTTGGCGATCTTCGCGTCGAACCTCGATGAGTTCTTCATGGTGCGCGTCGCGGGACTCAAGCGCCGCATCGCGGCAGGCTTCGCGGTGCCGAGCGCGACGGGAATGAGCTCAACCCGGCTGGTCGAGATGCTGACGGAAAACGCCCACGAGCTCATGGACAGGCACGCCGCGGTCTTTCACGACGACGTGCGCCCCGCGATGGCAGCCGAGGGGATTCACTTGGTGCGCCACGAGGACCTCGAGGGTGCCGAGCAGGGCCGCCTCCGCAAGCTGTTCCGCTCTGACATCTTCCCCGTGCTGACACCGCTTGCGGTAGACCCTGCTCACCCGTTCCCGTACATCTCCGGCTTGTCGCTGAACCTCGCGGTCGAGATCCGCGACCCCGACACGGGAAAGGACTACTTCGCCCGAGTCAAGGTCCCTGAAACTCTTCCCCGCTTCCTGTCCGTTGACGCTCACGGAAAGGCCTCGCAGGTCACCGACGCCTCGGTGCTTTCGGATGAGCCGCGCAGTTTCGTGCCGCTTGAGGATGTCATCTCGGCGCACCTCGACTACCTCTTCCCAGGCATGGAGGTCGTCAACAGTTATACCTTCCGCGTCACGCGCAACGAGGACGTCGAGGTCGAAGAAGACGACGCCGAGAACCTCCTCAAGGCGATGGAGCGCGAGCTTTTGCGACGCCGCTTTGGCCCCGCTGTGCGTCTCGAGGTCGCCGAGGGCTTGAGCCCCAAGGTGCGCGAGCTCTTGGTGCGCGAACTCGGCATCTCGGACTCCGACGTCTACGACCTGGCTGCACCCCTCGACCTGCGCGGTCTGGAAGTCATGGCGGACCTCGACAGGCCGCGCTTGCAGTTCCCCTCGTTCCGCCCCACGACGCACCACAAGCTCGCGCCCGTAGAAACCGCCGACGAGCAGAACATCTTCGACGCGATCAGTCGTTCGGACGTGCTGTTGCACCACCCCTACGATTCGTTCTCCACGTCCGTCCAGGCCTTCGTGGCGCAAGCGGCCGCCGACCCAAGGGTGCTCGCGATCAAGCAGACGCTGTACCGCACCTCGGGCGACAGCCCCATCGTCGACGCCCTGATCGAGGCCGCGCGCAACGGCAAGCAGGTGCTCGCCCTGGTGGAGATCAAGGCGCGCTTTGACGAGCAGCGCAACATCTCGTGGGCCCGCAAGCTCGAGCAGGCTGGAGTGCACGTCGTGTACGGCCTAGTAGGCCTCAAGACTCACTGCAAGCTGTTGCTCGTGGTGCGCCAAGAAGACGACGGCCTGCACAGGTATTGCCACATCGGCACCGGCAACTACCACCCCCGCACCGCGAGGCTCTATGAGGACTACGGCCTACTTACCAAGGATGCCGACGTCGGCTCGGACCTCACCAAGCTGTTCAATCAGCTCTCTGGCTATGCACCCAAGGCCAAGTTCCGTCGCCTCTTGGTCGCCCCCACCTCGGTGCGCGCCGGCCTCATTGACCTGATCGACGCAGAGGCGGCGCGAGCAAGAGCGGGCAGCGAGGCGTGGGTCAAAATTAAGATCAACTCTGTGGTTGACGAGCGGGTCATCGACGCCCTCTATCGCGCGTCTCAGGCCGGCGTGCACGTGGACCTCGTCATCCGCGGCATTTGCGCCGTCAGGCCAGGGGTGCCAGGACTGAGCGAGAACATCAGGGTCAGATCGGTGCTCGGTCGGTTCCTGGAACACTCACGCGTGTATGCGTTCAAGGGCGACGACGATCCCATCGTGTTCATCGGCTCTGCAGACCTCATGCACCGCAACTTGGATCGACGGATCGAGGCACTAATCTCCATCGCCGATCCCGACCAGCGCGAGTTGTTGATCGAGAACATCGACCTCGGCATGTCGGATGACGTGGCCGCTTGGGAACTTGCGGGAGACGGAGAGTGGACGCGTACCAGCACTGGTAGTGACGGCGAACCCCTACGCGACCTGCAGACGATGTACATCGAGCGTCAGCCCAAACGCAGGACCCAGCGCAAGTGAAGATCTTCGCCACCGACGCCGTTCTCGCGGCGGGCGCCCTCGTGTGGCGCGACCGCGAGGGACAGCTCGAGGTGCTCGCGGTTCACCGCCCGCGCTACAACGACTGGTCGTGGCCCAAGGGCAAGCTCGATCCAGGCGAGACGTTGCCAGCGTGTGCGGTCAGGGAAGTTGCCGAAGAGACTCGGATCACGATCGACCTCGGCATTCCCTTGCCCACCCTCCGATACCCGATCGCGGGCGGGAAGATCAAGGTGGTCCGCTACTGGGCCGCTCAAGAGACATCGCCGGACACCCCTGCGGCATCGGCGCGCGAGCCGGTCAAGGCAGCCACCAAGCACGAGATCGACGAGATCGCTTGGCTGACGGTGGCCGAGGCCAGGGAGCGCATCACCTTTCACGATGACCTGCGACCGCTCGAGCGACTCATCGAGGAGCACGAGGCGAGACGGCTAAAGACCAGGGTTTTCATTGTCGCAAGACATGCCCGTGCTCAACGTCGCAAGGCGTGGAAAGGCGCCGACGAGCGTCGGCCTCTCACCACCGGAGGCGCGGCACGCGCCATGCAACTCAAGGACCTCTTCGCCGCCTTCGGCGCCGTCCGGATCGTGTCGTCGGCGGCGGTGCGGTGCGTTCAAACTGTGAATCCGTACGCTCAAGCTGCCGGGCTGCCTGTGCGGGGTTACCAGTCACTCACGGAGGAGGCCCACCGCAAGCATCCCGACGCGACCGCGGCGACGTTCGCGTCGTTGCTCGGCAAGAGTCGTGGCCGTGTCGTGTGCGTCCACCGGCCCACCCTTCCGGTGATGGTGGCCCTGCTTCGTTCGCACATCACAGGGAAGACCAGGGGCGCGCTTCCGCGCACCATGCCCTTCCTGCCCTCGGGTGGCGTGCTCGTCGCTCACGTGATCGACCATGACGGACATCCGCGCATCGTCGCCGTGGAAACACACTTGCTCAAGGCAACCATGTAGCACCTCTGGCGACGCCCTGATTGCGAAGGGAGGAGGGACGCCGGGCCGGGAGCGCCAGTCGGCGCATAGGCCGCTCGAGGCGGCTGATATTGGAGCCCGGGGCTGCCGCGACCCGACGTCACCTCAAGAATACGCGAGGTCGAAAGTTCGGATGTCAATCCGTGAGAAGACCCACATTGGCCGCACTGGATTGGCGCATGTCGTTCGCGTTGATCGCGGGCGCGCACCAGGCGGGGCGTGAGGGGCGCCTCATTGGCTCACAGTGAGCGCCGCCCGGACGATGAGAACGCTATGAGACCTCTCCCGCGCATCCTCAGGCGTCTCCCGTCCGGGTCCACGCCGAAGACATCGAAGGACCAATCGGGAAATGTGGTCACTCGGCTTTCCGATTTTCTCGGGGGGCGCCTCACACTGGTCGTCAAACTGGGTCTGCTTATCGTGCTCCTCACCGTGCCAAGCGTTCTCGCAGGAGCGTCGTATATCGGAAACATCAACACGAGCGTCGCGACAGGCACTCAGGAACTCGCCGGGACGGACGTCCTGCAGCCCGCGCTGCACGCCCTGATCGGCCTCGCCGTTGCCGATAGCCCCATGCCCGACCTCAGCGCACTCCGGGCCGCGGTGGCTCGCCACCCTGAACTGGGCCTGGAGGACGGAGCCGCCGCGGTCGAAGCCGCGGCGACAGGAACCAATGCCGCCGCCAAGGCCAACATGGCGACAGCCCTCAACACCCTGATCCTCGCCGACGCGAACAGCTCGGGCCTGGTACTCGACGCGGACCTCGACTCGTTTTACGTGATGGACGCTTTGGTGTTTCGGATCCCGTTGGCATTCGAACGTTACCTCATCGCAAATGCCAACTACCTGGACACCACCCACTCGTCGACTGGTGCAACACCCGAGGCCCTCACCAAGGCCAATGTCGGCACCCAAGCGGTGCTCGCTGGCGAGCTCAACGCTGCGGCCGCTGCGATCCACTCCAACGTGAACGCCAGCCTGGATGCCACCACCGACTCGGCCCTGCAAGCCGATCTCACGCCTCTCGTCGCGCTTTCGGCGGTGCTCAGCAAGGAAGGAACCACCCTCACCAACTCGTTGCAAAATCCCGCGCCCAGTCCTTTCGAGGCTGGGGCGCCCGCGGCGAGAGCGGCGATCGACCCCGCCGTAGGCGCCCTCGATCGCCTCATCCATACCCGCATCAATGAGGTCTCCGCTAGCCGCGACAACATGCTCACCGTCCTCGTAATCGCACTGGTGCTGGCCTTCGCGTGGTCCGCAGTCGTGTGGCTCAACACCAGGCACTCGGTGGCGATCATCAACTCTGCGGTCGCCGACCTTGCGCGCCGAGACCTCAGGCGCAAGCCCCTCCCGACTGGCAAGGACGAGTTCGCGCGCATCGGCGCCGGGTTGGAAAGCGCGAGGGAGCAACTCGCAAGCGCGTTCGGCAAGCTGGCCAGCGCGAGCAGTCAAGTGGCGGCCGTCGCGACCCAGTTGTCCGCAACAACGCACACCGTTGACGACTCCGCCAAGGAGACGCTAGACCAGTCACAAGCGGCAGCCAGGGAAATCAACGACGTGCAAAACATGCTGTCGACGGTCTCGGACTCTGGCGGAGAGCTGACCCAGGCGACGCACGAGATCTCGACGACGATGGCTCAAGTAAACGACGCTGCGCAACATGCGCGAGCCGACCTCGACCGCGCGACGGAGATGGCCTCCGGGCTCGGCGACTCAAGCCAGCGAATCTCCGCGTCGGTGTCCGCCATCGTGGCCATCGCCTCCCAGACCAGGCTGCTCGCACTCAACGCGACGATCGAGGCCGCGCGAGCTGGAGACGCGGGGCGCGGATTTGCGGTGGTGGCCGCTGAGGTGCAGGCCCTCGCCCAACAGTCCGCGACCGCTTCGGAGGCCATCGGTCGAGTGGCCGAAGACCAACGCACCGAAATCACCAATGTGATCGCCGCGCTCGACAGGGCGTCTGCCGCCGTGCGGGAGGCTGCGGAGGCGCAAGCGACGGTTGCTGCGGCGGCCGAAGAACAGACAACCACCTTGACCCACGTCACCGATTCGATCACCGGCTCGGCACTCGCGTCGACGCGTATCGCCGATCAGATGTCCCGAGTCGAGACCGTCGCGTTCGGCACGGCAGGAACGGTTGGGCAGCTCCGGCAGGCCGCCGAGGACTTTGACGCGGTCGCCCGTTCGCTCAGCGACCAAGTGGGCGCCTTCACCATCACGTAGGACACTTACTCGAGCAGGTCCTTGCGCCACAGCGCGGCGCAGCGCTCGAGGTCCTCTCCCGTGCGGAGCAATTGGGCCGCACGCAATGTCGACTTGTGCGCGCGCGCGTCGGCGTGACCCTCATCAGACTGAGCCTCGAACGCGGCGCCAGTAGCGACGACGCGGCAAAAGGCTCCCGCGCGTTCGAGGGCAAGCGCGAGGTCGCCCTCGAATACTCCCGCAAGGATCACATCGGCGAGGCGCTTCACCTCGTCAGGACCCGGGGGGTCCTCGACGCCCGCGATCGCGTGACGGACCTGGGCCGCATTGACTCCCTGGTGGTACGAACGCGCCACGGCGTCAGCCGAATACTGAACCCACTCGCGCAGCATGTAGATGCGCCAGAGCGCTCCAGGGAGTGTGTGCGGCTCGGCCTTGGACCACATCATCGCAACGGTGTCGATTCCCTCTTCGTCGACGAGGCGAACCAGACGCTCGGTGAGTTTGGGGTCGCTCAACTCGCGGGCGCCTGCCACAAGCGCGGCAGCCGTTTCGTGGGCGACGAGCGCCTTCTCCAAGGGGTCGATGTCGCCCTCGATCTGCTCCGCCTCCTCCATGTCAAGCATGGCTGGACGCCGGTATCGTCGCTGTTCGACCACCTAGACGGCCTCGCCCTCAGCGGCTCGTGCGCCGTCCTTGGCGCTCGCATCGCCCTGCGCGTCGCCCTGCACGTCGAAGGTGAGCGACACCGAGTTAATGCAGAAACGGTCGCCTGTGGGGGTCTGCGGGGCGTCGGGGAACACGTGACCCAGGTGCGAGTCGCAAGCGGCGCAACGCGCCTCGACGCGAATCATTCCGCGGGTGTTGTCCTCAATCAGGGTCACCGCATCGTTCTCTGCCTGGAAGAAGGAGGGCCAGCCGCAGTGGGAGTCGAACTTGGTGCCGGAGCGGAACAGCTCGGTCCCGCATGCGCGGCAACGATAGATGCCCTCCCGCTTTTCTTCGATCAGCTCTCCGGTCCAGGGGCGCTCGGTCTCTGCCTCGCGCAATACCTTGAACTCGAAGTCGCCCAACTGGGCGCGCCACTCGGCATCGGTCTTGATGATCTTGTTCGGGGACATCGTCGCTCCTTCACCATCCACGGTAGCGGGCCGTGCGCACAGAAACGTGCTCGCGCAGAAACGTACGCGCACAGGGGCACCCGCCCAAAGACAACAGACCCGCCAGAGTGCGAGACCCACGGAAAGCAACGAACGCAGGCGCCCGCCTTCCGAGGGGGGGGTGGAAGTCGGGCGCCACGCAGTTCAGTTGTCTCCCCGTGAGGCTCGCGCCTTGGCGGGTACAGACGATCCAACGCGACGGTCGCCCGAATTGTTCCCGAGCGGTTGCAAATTCTTCGAAGATTCTTTGGCGAACTCTGCCGGCTCCGGAAGTGCCAGTTTGGGAGACGTGGGGTTCGCGGTGCGTGCCACACTGTCGAGATGACTCCGTCTCACGCTGGGGAGCCCCCGGCGCGTGGGATGGGCGAGGCCAACGGCGGCCCCGTGATGGGCATCGGCCGCCAACAATGGGCCGACGCCTGGGCGGGGCTCAAGGCAATCTCACCTCTCATGCCTGGACTCGTTGCCTTCGGGCTCGCATTCGGCGCACTCGTTCCAGCCGCTGGAATCAACGGGTGGACAGGCTTATTTGCCTCGGTGACTGTGGTGGCTGGCGCGAGTCAAATCTCGATCATCGAGTCCATCAGGGCCGATGCACCTGCCGTCATCGCCGTATTGACCGCGCTCATCATCAACGCCCGCTTCGCGCTCTATTCCGCCGCCCTTGGCCCGGTCTTTTCTGGATTTCCGCGCCGCTGGAAGCTTGGGCTCGCGCATGTCATGACGGACCAGTCGGCCGTCATCAGTCTCCACCACGCGCACCGCTACCCCGACCCCGTGCGCCGACGCTGGTTCGTGTTGGGCGCGGCGTTGCC
>JAYTGI010000227.1:0-4916 GCA_043733605.1 Demequina sp.
AGGGTTCCCTTGCGCAGGTCCTGGCTAAAGAGCGCGCGGTAAGGAAGGGAAAAGGCGAGGTGCTCGGTGACCAGCGCGGCCGCGAGTTCTTCTCCTGCCCCGTCGATGCGCCCGGTGACCACGGCAACCGGGTGGACGCAAGGCGCTCCCAGGCGTTCGAGCTCCCGCAGCATCGAAAATTCCTTGTGCGCGATTTCCGGATTCGTTTCCTTGACGGCCAACACGGATTCCCCGTGACGCACAAACCGTACGACGTGTCGCGACAAGCCGCGTGGCAGTGCGGCGATGCGGTCCTCGGGCCACGCACCCAAAGGGATGGACCATGGCAGGTCGATGAGCCCGCCGTCGGCGGCTCCGGTGATGTGCAGGGGCATGCGGTAAGCCTACGGTGCCCGCCGACGACGAAGGGCGGCCCGGCGAACCGGACCGCCCTTCGAGGCGTTTGGAGGAACTGTCTTACTTGTGAAGCACCGTGGTGATCACCGGCTCCGAAGAGAGGCGCAGGCCCGAAGCGGCCGAGAAAACGTGCTGCTCGCCAGTGCGAATCGTGACCCAGATGGTCTCGCCCTTCTTGGGCACGTCGCGGGGGTCGAGGCGGACCACAACCTGCGACTCGCCTGCCGAGAACTTGATGTCCTTGGCGCCAGCGTACTCGGTGGGGACCGAGCCATAGACGAAGGCGTCGGAGCCGAGCTCTTCCACCACGTCGACCTCGACGGGAATCGCGCCGTCGGCGTTCGGGGCGGCACGGTCGAGCGACTCGGGACGGAACCCGAGAACAACCTGGCTCTTGTCTTCCGTCTTGAGCGCTGCGATCGTCTCGCGAGAGAGGGCCACCTTGCCGCGGCCCACCTGTGCGAAGCCGTCGAACACCTGGTAAGTGCCGATGTTCATGGCAGGGGAGCCGATAAACCCAGCAACGAACACGTTCGAGGGGGAGTCGTACATGTCGCGCGGAGTGCCCACCTGCTGGAGCACACCGTCCTTCATGACGGCGATGCGGTCACCCATGGTGAGTGCCTCGACCTGGTCGTGCGTGACGTAGACCGTCGTGACGCCGAGTCGACGCTGAAGGGCGGCGATCTGCGTACGGGTCTGGACACGGAGCTTGGCGTCAAGGTTCGACAGCGGCTCATCCATGAGGAACACCTGGGGCTGGCGCACGATGGCACGGCCCATGGCGACGCGCTGACGCTGGCCACCGGAGAGGGCCTTCGGCTTGCGGTCCAGGTACTCGGTGAGGTCCAGGATCTTGGCCGCAGCCTCGACACGCTCGCGGATCTCCGACTTCGGGTTCTTGGCGATCTTGAGCGCGAAGCCCATGTTCTCCGCAACCGTCATGTGGGGGTACAGCGCGTAGGACTGGAACACCATTGCGATGTCGCGGTCCTTGGGCTGCACGTTGGTGACGTCGCGGTCGCCCACCCAGATGGCGCCTTCGTCGATGTCCTCGAGGCCTGCGAGCATGCGCAACGAGGTCGACTTTCCACAACCAGAGGGTCCGACGAGAACGAGGAATTCTCCGTCGGCGATGTCGATGTCAAGCTTGTCGACCGCGGGGCGGTCGGTGCCTGGGTAAGTCCTGGTGGCCTTGTCATAGGTCACGGTTGCCATAACTGGTCCCTTCACCGGCAGGTACGTGCCGGACGATCCGAGTGAAGAGCGTCGGTGCGGTGTCCACACTGACACTTTGCTTGTCGCTAGGCAGCGAGAAGCACCCCCATCTTGCCATACGAATTGCGGGACGTCAGGCCCGGACAGGGCGTGCGCGCGCGAGGGGGCGGTACGGTGGCTCCATGGCAGGCCGCACACTTCATCGTGGTGACGAGGTGGGTGGCTACATTGTCCAGGGCCCGCTCGGGTCGGGGGGCTCGGGCCAGGTGTACCTCGTGCGCAACGCGGAGGGCGCCCTGGCGGCGCTGAAGCGGGTTGACGCCCAACACGATGACGTCGCCGTGGAACGATTGCGGCGCGAAGTGCGGGCGCTCATGGCCGTGCGTCACCCCGCCGTTCCCCGCGTCCTTGACGCGGAACTCGAGGATGACGACACGTTCGTCGTCTTCGAGTACATCCAAGGAGAATGCCTCGCCGACGAGGTTGCCGCGCGCGGCCCGCTCGTGGGCGAGGACCTCGCGCACTGCGCCGAGCGGATCGCGGGCGCCCTTGAGGCCGCGCATGCGGCGGGACTTGTCCACAGAGACGTCACCCCTTCCAACGTCATGATGTCGCCCGCGGGGGCGGTGCTCATCGACTTTGGACTGTCGCATCGCTCCGACGACTCGCGTCTCACCAGGGAGGGACTCGTGAGTGGCACCGCGGGCTACGTCGCCCCCGAAGTGATCGACGGTGCCGAGCCAGGCGCCGACGCCGACAGGTGGGCTTGGGCCGCGACGATGGCGTTCGCCATGACGGGCAAGGCGCCATACGGCACTGGCAACGGCGCGATCCGCAAGACGCTTCAGGGCAAGTGGGCAGTGCCGAAGCTTCCAGGGGCCGAGGTGCTCGCGGCCGCTCTCGATCGCAAGGTTGAGGAACGGCCCGGGATGCGGGACATCGTGGCGGCCATGCGAGGTGCGACCACCCTCTTGCCGGTCGAGGTGTTAGCGGCCACCGCCGTGATGCAGACGTCCGTCGACGGCACGGAGGTGCTCGAGCTGGGCGGTGCCGAGTCGCCCGACGCCGAGGTCTATGCGGACGACGGCTTCGAAGGAAAGGACTCTGACGTCGACGGCTCGACCGACGAGGAGTCAGACAGCGCCGACGCCGAGGGCGACGTGCAGATTGTCGACTTCGACGGCCAGGTTTTCAACGACATGGTCTTGCCTGGTCGCGAGACCCTCGAGGGAGAGCCCGACCTCGCGATGAAGCGACCAGTGCTCGTGGCGGCATGGGCGGTTGCGGTTGCGGCGACTGCAGCAGTGGCACCGTTTGCGGGCGCCGCCGTTGTGATCATCGCCGCGCTCGTCGCGCGCACTGTGTTTCTCCGCGACGAGGCGCTTCGTAATGCTCGTGCCCGGCGAGGGGAGCGTCGGCGCGATTCCGTCCTCCATACCCTTGGCGTCCCTTGGCACCTGATCAGAGCGGCCGTGGAACTGCTGCCATCAGTGCTTGTTGCGGGGCTCATTGGCACGGGCGTGGGGGTGCTCGGCTGGTACTTGGTGTCGGTTGGCGCGGTCGCGACAGGTTCACCCGACGGTCAGGCGTGGGGCCACGCGATTGCGATTGCGGTGGGAGCGCTCGCGTTCCAGGGCGCGTTGTGGTGGGGCCTGTGGTCGTGGACGACCAGGGAGGGCTCGTACCGGGTCGCGGAATCCCTTGCGCCTACCAACGGCGTGAGCGGCGCGTGGATCGTGGTCGCCATCATTGTCTTTGGTAGCGCGGCTCTTGCCGTCTACGTTGGCGCCGATCCGTGGTGGTGGCCCCTCCCCGCGATGCCACAAAGCGGGGGCTAGCAGGGATTCGGTCCCTGCTTCGGGGAACTGCGCCTGCATACAATGCGTTAAGTCCACGAACATAAGGAGACAGCGATGTCGAGCACCGATGCCACCGATGAGGTCACGACCTCGCGCGGCGTTACCGCCAGGTGGTCGATCCTGCAGCCATGGTTGAGCCTGGTAGTTCGACTCTCGATGGCGGGAATCCTCATTGCCGCTGCGATCCCCAAGATGCTCAACTCCGACGAGTCGGTTCGCGCGGTTCGCGCATACCGCTTGCTCCCTGAGGCCCTTGTGCCTTTCTTCGGTACGGCGCTCCCCTATTTTGAAATGGTGCTCGCGTTGGTCCTGATTGCGGGCGTGTTCACACGCTGGACCGCGATCGTGTGGCTCATCATGATGGCAGCCTTCGTATTTGGCGTCGCGTGGGCCTGGGCCAAGGGCTATAGCATCGACTGCGGTTGCTTCGGAGGCGGTGGCGATGTCGCTGCGGGCACAACCAACTACCCTCAACATATGCTTGAGCGTGCAGGATTTGTGGCCTTGGGCCTCTTCCTGCTTGTCTTTCCCCGTACCCACGCGTCGCTTGACTCGTGGATGAAGGGTGAACCCCTCTTTTCCCGTCCCTGACCGTCCTGTATTGATCGTGCCAAGGAGTCGTCACATGGCTAGCACCACCCCACCGTCAGACAAGTTGGCAGAGGCCAAGAAGAAGGCCCAGGCTCAGGTCAACGCTCAACAGCGTCGCGCGCTGGTCGTGTGGATTGTCATTGGGTTGATCATTGTGGGCCTCTTCGCCGCCCTGATCGCCTACATCGTGCGCCAAGGCGACGTGAGCAACGTCGGCGGCGCGGGTCAGTCGACCCCCTCGATCGCGACCGACAACGGCGGCTTTGGCGTGGGCGCGTCGGGAGTCGTGGGTGGCAAGGACCTCGATCCCTCTCACGTGCGGCTCGACATCTACTTTGACTTCATGTGCCCCATTTGCAGCAAGTTTGAAAAGGCCCGCGGCGCGGAGATCGATGCGCTCCGGACTTCCGGTACTGCGGATGTTTACTACCACCCGATCTCAATCCTTGACCGCGCGTCTCAAGGCACCGCGTACTCGACGCGCGCGGCCTCGGCAGGCGCACTCATCGCTCAAGAGGCGCCCGACAAGTTCTTGGCCTTCACCACGGCGATGTTCGTGAACCAGCCCGCCGAAAACACGACCGGTCTGACGGAGGCGCAGATCCAGGCACTCGCGACCGCTGCGGGAGTGCCGGCTGATGTGGTTGCCAAGATCCCCAACCTGGCGTACACCACGTGGGTTCGCAGTGCGACTGAGAAGGCGAGCGTCGACGGCGTCGCAGGCACCCCCACGGTCGCCCTCAATGGAGTCATCCAAGACCCGAGCACGAACAAGGATGACCTTAACTGGGGCGTCGATGGCGGAATCACGACGGCCGTCAACAAGGCCGCAGGCAAATAGCCTGTGCACCG
>JAYTGI010000228.1:0-4905 GCA_043733605.1 Demequina sp.
CCGCGAAGGCGGAAACCGATGGTCGAACCTTTCCTGGCACCGCCAAGAACGCGCAGTGTCCGTGTGGGTCTGGCAAGAAGTACAAGGCCTGTCACGGCAAGAACGAGGACTAGGTTTCGCGGGCGGTCTCGCTGAACGACGTTCAGGTCAACCCCCGCTAGGTCAACCGACCTCTAGCGCGGTGACGAGCCATCGTCCCGATACGGCCTCGAGCCGCATGGCCAAGGCGTGAGCAGCATCTGCCTCGGTAGCGACCACCGCGGCCTCGACCGCGGTGGCGCTCACCCTGCATAGCCTTACTCTCACGACGGCGACCTGGCCGCGTGCGGCGTAGCCCGCCCTGCGCGAGAGCGACTGTTGTCGCAAAAGCGTCGTGCGCAGTGTAGGAGTGATCCATCGCGCGAGGTGGTCGATGCCATCGGCGCCCAGCGCAATCTCGAGGGCCTCCTTGGCGACGGTGCACACCAGCGGGGTGGGGTCGCCCAGGGGGCTTCGCTTGATGTACGCCGCGGGGACCACCCGTTGGGGGGTAGGAGGGGCGACGGGCGCAACGGGCACAACCGGCGATGGGGGCGCAACGCTGTAGGTGGCAAGCGCGGCAGCAACGGCTGTCATGCGCCGAGTCCTGCAGGAATCGTGAGCGCGAGTCCCGGATGGATCAGCGACGGATCGCTGCCGATCGAGTCGCGGTTGGCGTCGTAGAGCTCGGGCCACGCCGCAGCAACATCGGCCGGGCCTGCATCTGCGCCGAGCAGTGCCTCTGTGATCCTCCACAACGAATCGCCTGGTTGGACGATGTAGGCACTCGATGCTTGCGGGGGTGTTTCACTCGCGGCGTCCGCCACGACCCAGCCGACGGAGAGGGACGAAGGCGTGCGGATGTCGGCGTGGAAGGGAGCGGAGGCGGGGACGGAAGCGGAAGCTGGGGCTGGCGCCCAACCCGCGACGACGAGGGTGGTGGTGTGGGCCGCACCTGAGATCGAAGACGCAACTGAGATCGAAGACGCGACTGAGATAGGGGCCGCCACCGATCCCGCGGACGGGCCCTGAGTTGAGCCCGCTTCTGCGGCGAGGCCGGGAGCGGCGAGTCCCGCCGAGATGCTCAGTCCGAGCGCGGTCGCGGTCACCTTGGTCCACCCTCGGGGAGCGAGGTAGGCAAGCGCCTTGGGGATTGAGCGGCCCCCGCGCCAGGCGGAGCCGAATAGCATCGCGTAGCCGGTGAGGGCCAAGTAGGCGGCGATTGTGGCGCCCACGGCGGCCGCGAGAAGGGCTAGGCCGTCGTCCAGCGCGACTGCGGCATCGGCAAGTGGGGCGGAACCCATCCGCTCCCACATCGAAATGGCTACCAGCGCAAGCACATAGGCGATCGCGGGCATTCCCAGCACGGCAATCAGGGCCGCGGCCCTAACGATGCTCCTCATATCCCCTCCTCGGTCTGTTAAGGGTTGTTTGATGCAGTTTGATACAGATAGATATACACGAAAGAGCTTTGGTTGTCGAGGCGTGGCATGCGCGGTAGTGGAGAAAAGGTCCCGTAGCGTGTCGTTATGCGCTGGGATGACCTTTTTGCGGACCTTGAGGCCCAAATGAGCGCGGCAGAGCACGCGCAGTTCCAAACTGAGGTTCAGGACCTCACGAGGTCCGAGAGGGCGGGCATCGAACTAGCGGCCCGGCTGGTGAGCGCCAAGGGCCTCCCGATTGCACTCACGTTGATCGATGGCGAGACGGTGAGGGGAGTGCTAGTCGACGCGGCGGCGCAGTGGCTACTGCTGGGAGCAACGGGCCCGCAGACGCTCGTGCCTGTGCGCGCGATTGCTTTGGTCTCGGGGCTACCTCCGCGCACGACCGAGCTCACCGAGGTCGAGAAACGGCTTGGCATCGGACATGCGCTCCGGGCGCTCGCGCGCGATCGCGCGAGGGTCATCGTGGACACGGTGGCGGGTTCGACGTCTGGGCTCGTTGGCATGGTGGGTGCGGACTTCATCGAGGTGTCGACGACCGTAGGGGCATCGGTCGCCGTACCGATCGCGGCGATCACCAGGGTGCGCCCGGCGGGTTAGGCGGAGGTTTAACCCAATCCGAGCGGTGGACAAGCCCGCCCGGCAGGCTAGTCCGAGCTGCCCGCCTGGATCTTGTCTCGGGTGGCCTGGTATTGTCGCGCGATGTAGTTTTCGAGTTCGAGCGACTCGACGCGCCACTGGCCCCTGCCGCCCACTTGGATCGCGGGGAGTTGACCGGAGCGCACGAGAGCGTAAGCCTGGGGTGACGAAATGTTGAGAACTTCTTGAACATCGGGCAAGGTGAGGAAGCGCGGCGCCATGTACCCATTGTGTCATTGGGGGGCGACGAGAGTGCGTTATCCACACCCCCTTGGCGTGGACGGCGCGATCGGGCAAGATGTCAGGCACCTTGAGAGGGGAATTCGCATGGGCGACGCACCGGTGGCAGGCAGGCTGAGACGGCCAGGGTGGCGTGATCCGCGCCTCCTCATAGGGCTGTTGTTGATCGCGATCTCGGTGACGGCCGTGACGGCGGTCGTGAGATCCGCGGATGAGACCTCCGCGTATTACGCCGCACGGGCGACGCTGACTCCGGGGTCGGTGATCACGCGCGACGACCTGCGGGTGGTGCGTGTGCGGATCGATGGCGGCGACTACGTTGCTGCTGGGGAGGAGCCGTGGGGGCGAGTGGTCACTCGCGTGGTGGGCAAGGGAGAGTTGGTGCCCACGGGCGCGCTCGCCGCGGCCGATGCCTTCGATGCGCGGACGATCGCGGTGCGGACCTCGCTTCCCCTAGCTGACGGAATTGACACGGGCTCGATCGTCGACATCTATTTGACGAGCGATGATGCCGCGCCCAAGACGCGCGTGGTCGCGCGCGGGCTCACTGTCGAATCGGTCGAGCATGACGACGGCTCGTTCTCGGGGACGACGATCGAGACCGTCTACGTGGTGGTTACCAAGGCGGGCGTTGAGGAGCTGCTTGACGCGCTTGCGTCGGGCGGCGGGATCTCAGTGGTGGGACTCGCGGGCGGCGGCGCGTGACCATTTCCGTTCTCATCGCGGTCCGTGGCGCGAGGGAATCCGCGATCGCGGCAATCGTGGACGCCGCTCCTGGCCTGAGCGTTGCGCGCCGGTGCGCCGACTTGAGCGAGGCTCTCGCTGCCGCTCACGCGGGTGTGGGCGGTGTGGTGCTCGTGTCGGAGCAGCCGCATCTGCATCGCGGGACCGTGGGGGACTTCGCCGCAGTTGGGGTGGTGGTTGTGGGGGTCCCTTCGGGTGCCGACGCTGCGGACCACTTGCGCAGCCTCGGTATCAACGACATCGTTCCGAACGACGCGGAACCCCAGGCTCTCGCTGCCGTGGTGACCGGCGCGGCGCGCCGCGCATCCGACAGGGGCCTTGCGGCGGTAGCGGCGGTGCCCACACCCACCATGACACCCGTGACCCGTGGGGCAGTGATCGCGGTCTGGGGTCCCGCTGGGGCCCCGGGAAGGACCACCCTTGCGGCGGCGATGGCATACGACCTCGCTCAACACGAGCAAGTGCTGCTCGTCGACGTCGACACATACGGTGGCGCAATCGCGCAGACTTTTGGACTTCTGGACGAGGCTCCTGGAATCGCCGCACTTGCGCGCGCGTCGCTACACGGCACACTCACCGATGAGACGGTCGCGCGCCACGCGCTGGTCGTGTCTCAGGGCCTCAGGGTGCTGTCGGGGATTACCAGGCCAGATCGTTGGCCGGAGCTCTCGCAGGTCGCGCTCGAGCCAGTGTGGGAGCTGCTCCGGAAGCACGCGGCCGTGACCATTATCGACTGCGCGTCGCCGCTCGAATCGGACGAGGAGTTGCAGTACGACACGCGTGCGCCGCAGCGCAACGGCGCCACGCTCTCCGCTCTCGCCGCCGCCGATGTGGTGGTTGCTATTGGGTCCGCCGAGCCCGTTGGGCTGCAGCGCCTTGTGCACGGTCTCGCCGCGCTCGAGACGGTGGTGCCCGTGGCGACCACCCCAAGACTCGTCGTGGTGAACAGGGTGAGGCCCTCTGTTGCCGGCGTCCGACCCAGGGAGGCCGTGGCCGACGCCCTCCTTCGCTACAGCGGCGTCCAGAAGGTGTGGACCGTCGGTTGGGACCCGCGAGCCTGCGATGCCGCCGTGCTGGCGGGTCAGGCCCTTGGCGAGCGCGCCCCACGGTCCGCGGCGCGCAAGGGGATGCAAGCGGTGTCTCTTGCCGCTAGGGCGATGGCGCCGTCGGCGAAGGCCGCGGTTCCCACGGGCCGGTAGTCAGACACTCCGCGCCCGCGCGCCGCCGCGCGCTCGGTGGCGCCGCCGCGTCACACTGGTGCCATGAGGGTCTACATTCCAGCAACTGTCGATGACTTGGCCCTTCAGACCTCGGGCCAGTGGGCGCCCGAGCTCGCCTTCGCGGTGACGGAGGCGTGGCGCGATGCGGCCGACGACCTCGACGAAGACGAGCTCGCGGAGGCGGCGATCGATGCAGCCGCGATGGAATCGGGCCTCGAGCGCGGCTCGCGGCTACGTGCGGTGATCGCCGCGGATGTCTCGCGAGCCGACGCGGTGCTCGACCCCAAGGTCCACCTGGCAGCCGTGCGGATCAACGGCAAGCTCGCGACGGCTTCGGTCGCGTGCGTGTTTCTCGATGAGGACGACGCTGCGGCTGACGTGCTGGCCGCGCGCGCGGGCGATGAGGAAGCCCTTGAGCGGCTCGCCGACCGGACACTGCTCTGGTACGACCTAGCCGAGGTGCTCGGGACGTAGCGCGGGCTTAGCGCGGAGCGAGTCGCGCGAGAACGACGTCGTGAAGGATGCCGTTGGTCGCGAGGGCGTCGCCGCCAAAGGGTCCAGGGGTTCCGCCGAGCGACGTGAAAGACCCGCCGGCCTCGGTG
>JAYTGI010000229.1:0-4899 GCA_043733605.1 Demequina sp.
AGCTCGACGCCCGCCGGCACGTGACTCGTACCCGTGATCGACAAGCGAACGGGAAGGCCGGCCTCTTCGACTTGCCTCACGAGCGCGGGAATGGCGGCCAAGGAGGGCATCGGCGCAAAGGCGTCGGTGTCGTGCGAACCCACGAGCGCGGGCTCGCGGGCCTTTCCGGTGAGCTCCGCCGCCTCGTCAACGGCCTCTTGTTCGGAGGTGCGCAGCACGCCGATCATGCGTTGCATTTCGGCCAGGCCCTTGCGGCCCGAGTCCGAGATTGTTGCCAACGCCTGGGCGATCGCGGGGTCGGAATTGTTGGCTCGGCGCCTAGCACCCTCGGCCTGGAGCGTCATGACCGTCATCTCGTGGGCCACCACGTCGTGAAGCTCGCGGGCAATCCGGGCCCTCTCCGCGCGCACCGCATCCACTGCCGCGATGCGTTGGGCCTGGTTGCGACGTTCGGCGCTCAGTTCAAGGTAGGTCAGGCGGTCGCGGCGCTTGCGGTCGGCGAAGCCGACGAGGATCGGGAGGGCCACGCCAAGGATCATCGTGAATACCGCGGTCCATGGAACGGCGTCGGTGGCAAATACTCCAACGATCGTCCAGGAGATGATCAGGGCGCCGACGAGCCCTCCATGCAAGTAGGCCCTGCGCCTAGGCAGGTACGCGCCCACCGTATACAAGGCGACGAGCAACGGGAAGATTGCAGCTTCGGCCGAGTATGAAAGCCCTGCAAGGACCGACCAGAGTAGCGCGACGGACCACAACACGACCGCGGGGGCCCGCGTGCGCCAGATCAGAGGCAGTGCAAGGCAACCGAGCAGGATGTAGCCAAACACGTCGTAGTCACGGGGGGTGACCGGTATCTGGGATTGCACGGTGAACGCGGACACGAGCGACAGCGCGGAAAAAGCAAGGGCAATGCCTAGGTCGCCGCCACGTCGCTTCAGGAACTCCATGCGCCCAGGCTAGACCGCGCGCCAGTCGCCCCGCATCGGCCGTGAGGAGGGCTGCTATCCACAGAAGTGACAGGCACGCGTCAGCACGCGTCTCGCGACTCGCACAATGGGCGGCGGGAGGGCCGCATGAGTCTCAAGGTGAGTATGACGATGGGGGACGGTTCAGTCGCGGCGCTGACGGTGACCGCGACGGCCGATGCCACCGTCGGCGATGTCGCGGAATACCTGTTCCGCGCGGACACAACGCGGGCGGGCATGCCGCTTCCCGCCGAGGCGACGCTCCTTGTGACACCCGTCTCCCAAGGCGTTGCGCCGTCGCGTCTCGCGCCGCGCGACGCCGCACTGGCATCGGCTGGCGTCCGTTCGGGCGACCACGTGGACATCGTGGCAGGGTCCGTCCCGTTGGCAGGGTCCGTCCCGTTGGCCTCTGAGCGGAGCCCGACAGTGGCAGTGGTTACCGTCGTAGGCGGCCCCGAGCTGGGTAAAGTCGTCTCGTTGCGGGGAGGATCGCACGTCATTGGTCGTGATCAGGAGGCCGCCGTTTCGCTCGCCGATCCGCTCGCGTCGGGCCGCCATGCGCGACTCGTCGTCGGCGAGACCCTCGAGATCGTCGACATGGGCTCCACGAGTGGGGTGCTGCTGGACGGGGCGTTTGTCACGCGCGCGACGCTCGCCCCGGGAGACCGGATCAGAATCGGAGGCACCGAACTCACCATCGCAAAGAAAGCCACGGTCGACCGACCGGTGCCTTCGACATCGACGGTGCCGTTCACCCGTTCTCCTCGCGTTGTGCCGCCGTTGCCTCGAAGGCAGATTGCACTGCCCGAGCCACCTCAGCAGCCCACACCGCGACCATTCCCGAGAACCGCATTGCTGGCCCCCGCAATGCTAGGACTGACGATGTTCCTCATGACGGGCAGGGTGCTGTCACTCCTCTTCGTCGGCATGAGTCCGCTGATGATGATGGGCGGTGTCCTCGACAATCGTCACCAGCAGCGCAAGCAGGCACGCGCGCGGGCTCAGGATTTTGAGGCCGCGCTGGGGCTCTGCGAAAGTGAACTTGCGGCGGCTCACCTGAGCGAGCGAAAGGTTCGACTCTCGAGGTCGCCTTCGGTAGCCGACGTCGAGGAAGCCGTCGCGTCTCTCACGCCCAAAATGTGGACGCACCGCGCAGAACATGAGTCGTTTCTCAACGTCCGCCTAGGGCTTGGCACGGTGCCGAGTTCGCTCGTACTCGAGACGCCCCGGCTGACAAATGCCGTTGAAGGAACGTGGGAAAGGGTGGCCGCGTTGAGTGAAGCCTACGCGAGCATCAGTGACGTGCCGGTGACAGCGAGCCTTCGGTCCGCGGGCGGTCTTGGCATCGCGGGCCATGCGGACACGGCGCGCGCCATCGCTCGCGCAGTCATGGTCCAGGTCGCGGGTTTGCACTCACCGATGGAGTGTGTGATCTCGGCGTTCGTGTCCTCCGCAAGGGCACGCGACTGGTCGTGGCTTGAGTGGTTGCCTCACACGTCGTCTCCCGCATCCCCTGTGCAGGGGGATCATGTGGCGGCAAATCGTGCCGCGGCGCAGCGTCTGCTCGTCAGCCTCGAGGAGGTCGTTGCTCAGCGCTCCGGCCGCGACATCGGCGGCTTGGTGCCCGCGCCCCGCGGATCGGATGCGCGCGAGCCAGACCAGGCGGCGGCGCCCACGATTCCCGCCATCGTTGTGGTCGTGGAGGACTCGGCGCCTGCCGACAGGAGCCGCCTCATACGACTCGCGGAGAAAGGGCCAGACGTCAACGTGCACGTGGTGTGGATCGCCGACGCCGTTGCGCAACTCCCTGCCGCGTGTCGCAGTTTTGTCGATGCTTCCGCCGCCGCAGGGAAGCCGGAAGGGCGCGAGGGAACCGTCGGTCATGTTCGCAGGGGAGGCTCGGACGAACCCGTTGCATTCGAGACTCTGTCGGTCACCGATGCGGTGACTGTTGCGAGGCGCATGGCATGCATCGACGACGTGGGAGTCGTGATCGATGATTCTGCCGACGTCCCCTCCGCGGTGAGCTACCTGGACGCCCACGGCTTCGAGTCGCTCGACTCTGGTCATCACGCCGCGCGCTGGGCCGCGGAAAACGCGGCGGAGAGAAGGCCGCGTCAACCCTTTTCTTTGCGTGCGTTGGTCGGCCACGCGGGTGACGAGCCGTTCTATCTGGACCTCAAGACTCAAGGACCGCACGCTCTCGTCGGCGGCACCACTGGCGCGGGTAAGTCGGAGTTCTTGCAGTCTTGGGTCTTGGGCATGGCCTCAGCCCACAGCCCGCAGCGGGTGACGTTCCTGTTTGTCGACTACAAGGGGGGCTCCGCGTTCGCCGATTGTGTGAGACTGCCCCACTGCGTTGGGCTGGTCACCGACCTCACCCCGCACCTCGTGGCGCGCGCCCTGGCGTCCCTGCGCGCCGAGCTTCACCACCGCGAGCGCCTCTTGGCCGCCAAGGGAGCGAAGGACCTCGAGACCCTCGCGTCGCGCGGTGACCCCGATACCCCTCCCAGCCTCGTCATCGTGATCGACGAGTTTGCGGCGCTGGCCCAAGAGGCGCCCGAGTTTGTTGACGGGGTGGTTGACATCGCACAGCGGGGACGGTCGCTGGGGCTCCACCTGATCATGGCGACGCAGCGGCCTGCAGGAGTGATCAAGGACAATCTGCGCGCGAACACCAATTTGAGAGTCGCCTTGAGGATGGCCGACGAGGCCGACTCCGCCGACGTTCTCGGTTCGCCCGCCGCGGCTCACGTGGACCCTGGCCTACCCGGTCGCGCGATCGCGCGGACTGGGCCTGGTCGGCTCGCCACGTTCCAATCGGCGTATGCAGGGTCTCATTCGACGCAGTGGGGCACTCGGATCCGTGTCACAGTGCGAGAACTTGCGATGGGCGCGGGCAGGCAATGGGATGGCTGTGAAACATCTTCCGTCGCCGTGAGGAGTGCGCTGAGCGAAGAGACCGATGCCTCCAGGGTCGTGGGCGCTTTGGTTCGTGCCGCGCTCGAATGCGGAACACCTACGCCCCGCCGGCCGTGGCTCGATCAGCTCGCTGACCGGTATGACCTTCGCGGTCTGTCACGGGGGAGCGGTGGCGCGCTTGACGGCGCGCGAGGTCACGGCGCCGCGTTCGCGTTCGGTCTCATCGACGACCCTTCGCACCAAGCGCAGTTCCAAGCTGTCTACGACCCAGACAGCGATGGCAACCTTTTGGTTCTCGGGGGCGCGGGGGCAGGGAAATCGACCGCCCTGCGCACCATCGCATCGGCGGCGATTCTCGCCGCCGATGTCGGTCCCACGCACGTGTACGGCATCGACGCGGCAGGAGGAGGACTCGACATGTTACGGGTACTGCCTGCAGTGGCCGACGTGATCGATGGCGACGATTCAGAGCGGATCGGCAGGCTCATGACCCGCGTGGCCGGAATCGTGAGAGATAGGTCGCGCGCGTTTACGGTGGCGCGCGCGTCAAGCCTCGACGATTTCAGGGAGCGCGCACGGGACCAGGCCGTGCCGCGCGTGATCCTGCTCGTTGACGGCTATGGGTCCTTCCAGAATGATTACATGAATGAGCCCGGGCGGCAGCAAGTATTTGCCGCCTTCAAGGAGGTGCTCGCTCAAGGACGCACCGTGGGGGTCAACGTGGTTGTCGCCGCCGACAGACTGGGCGCGCTCCACACGTCCATCCAGGCCCTCCTGTCGCGGACGCTCGTGCTCCGCCTCAACGACGATGCCCAATACGGAATGCTCGGCCTGCGGTCCACCGGACTCACGGCACAATCGCCGGCGGGCAGGGGGATCGATCTCGCGACACGCAAGGAGCTGCAAGTCGCCGTGTTGGGCGATAGTGCGCGCATCGATGAGCAATCACGGGCCATCGAGGCGCTCGCGGCCACCATGCCGCAGGAAGCGCCCTGGGCGGCCGAGGCCA
>JAYTGI010000230.1:0-12677 GCA_043733605.1 Demequina sp.
CTTACCGTGCACCCGACCACGAACCCCAACGTGCTGTGCTTCTCAAGGCACGTGAGCGCCGAGGAGTCCCCCAACGGCCAAGCAGACACCGTCATCGTCGTCGCCTCTTTCGACCCATACATGGCGCACGACGCGGTCGTCACGCTCGACATGACCGCCATCGGCCGCAGTCAAGAAGACCGAGTGGTCGTGAAGGATGAGATCACACGCGATAGTTACACATGGGGACAGGAATTTTACGTTCGACTCGACCCCGCGCTCACCATGGTGCATATTGCGCCGATACAACCATGACGACGATCACCACCGAATCGGAGGCTGTCCGTGGCTCGTGACATCGATGCGGCGGTAGTGGCGGACATTCTCGCGGGCACCCACCACGACCCCCATATGGTCCTTGGTCCCCACGTGGACGACGCAGGCGTCGTCGTGCGTGTCTTGCGCCCGCTCGCGAGCTCGATCAGCATCGAGACGCTCGACGGGACGTTCCCAGCGGAGCACGTCGAGGGCGCGCTGTGGCAGGCCGCGCTGCCGGGAACACAGACGCCCGACTACAGGGTGCACGTGACCTACGACGGCGGACCAGTGATCACGGACGACCCGTACCGCTTCTTGCCCATTTTGGGAGAGCTAGATCTTCACCTCATCAGGGAGGGGCGTCACGAGCGCCTGTGGGACGTCCTTGGTGCGCACGTGCGCACGTTCCCTTCCGTGCTTGGCGAGGTCGCAGGCACCTCCTTCGCGGTGTGGGCTCCAAATGCTCGCTCGGTGCGCGTGATCGGCGACTTCAACCACTGGCAAGGGGCCGGCCACGCGATGCGCTCCCTTGGCGCTTCGGGCGTGTGGGAACTCTTCGTTCCCGGCGTCGCAGATGGCGCTCACTACAAGTTTGAGATCCTGGGGAAGGACGGCCACTGGAAGCAGCAGGCCGACCCGATGGCGAGGCGCACCGAGGTGCCGCCACACACCGCGTCAATCGTCACGGAGAGCAACCACGAGTGGTTGGACCAGGCTTGGCTCACTGACAGGGCTTCGCACTCCGCGCATGACAACCCGATGTCTATTTACGAGGTGCACCTCGCCTCGTGGCGTCAGGGCCTGAGCTATCGCGAACTTGCCGACCAACTGGTCGACTACGTGCGGGACATGGGCTTCACCCATATCGAACTGATGCCCGTGATGGAGCACCCCTTCGGCGGCTCGTGGGGCTATCAAGTGACGTCCTACTATTCGCCGACCTCGCGCTTCGGTACGCCAGACGACCTGCGATACCTCATCGACCGCGCTCACCAACAGGGAATCGGCGTCCTCCTCGACTGGGTTCCAGGCCACTTCCCCAAGGACGCGTGGGCGCTCGGACGCTTCGACGGCACCCCTCTTTACGAGCACCCTGACCCATTGCGCGGCGAGCAGCCCGATTGGGGCACGTTCATCTTCGATTTCGGTCGCGCCGAGGTGCGCAACTTCCTCGTCGCGAACGCTCTCTACTGGCTACAGGAATTCCACGCTGACGGGCTGCGCGTCGACGCTGTCGCCTCGATGCTTTACCTCGACTATTCACGCGAGGCCGGCCAGTGGCGCCCCAACATCCATGGCGGTCGGGAGAACCTGGACGCCATTGCGTTCCTTCAGGAGGTGAACGCGACGGCGTACAAGAATGTGCCAGGCATCGTCATGATCGCCGAGGAGTCCACCGCCTGGCCGGGAGTCACGGCGCCCACCTCCCAGAGCGGGCTTGGCTTTGGCCTCAAGTGGAACATGGGGTGGATGAACGACACCCTGCGCTACGTCGCCGAGGCCCCCATCAACCGCTCGTACCACCATCACACCGTGACGTTCTCGCTCATGTATGCGTTCTCGGAACATTTCTTGCTCCCCCTCAGCCACGACGAGGTTGTGCATGGCAAGGGTTCGCTCTACGAGCGCATGCCAGGTGACAACTGGCAGAAGGTTGCTGGGCTCAGGTCGCTCTTCGCGTACCAGTGGTCCCACCCCGGCAAGAAACTCCTCTTCATGGGTTGCGAGTTCGGGCAAACGTCCGAGTGGTCGGAGGGCCGCTCGCTGGACTGGTGGCACACCGAGGACCCGCTGCACGACGGCCTCCGCCGACTGATTGGCGATCTCAACGCCATCTACAAGGCATGTCCCGCTCTGTGGAGCCGCGACAACGATCCGACCGCCTTCAGGTGGATCGATGCGGATGACAGCTCACACAACGTGATCTCGTACGTCAGGTACGACGACGAGAACAACCCGATCGTCGTCGCGGTGAACTTCGCGGGCGTTCCCCAAGAGCAATACCGCCTCGCATTCCCTCACGACGGAGTCTGGGACGAGACCCTCAACACCGACGCGGAGATCTACGGCGGCTCGGGAGTCGGCAACCTCGGCAAGATCACCGTTTCGCGTTCGCCGCACAAGGGTTTTGAGGCTTCGGCTTCCGTACGACTCCCACCGCTCGGTGCCGTGTACTTCAGGCCCACCGTCACGTAGACCGCCCTCACACACCGCGGTCTCACACAGCACGGTGTAGTGCCGCACGGACCTTCGACCTCGTTGAGGGCAGCACGCTCGGCCTAGTTGAGCGCGCTCGCGAGCGCCTTGCGCGCCACACCGACGCGCAGGTCATCCTGTCCAACGACCTCGAAGAGGTCGAGGAGACGCAACCTGACTCGATCCCTGTCGTCTCCCACCGTCGCGCCGATCAGGTCGAGAAGTCGGGCGAACGCATTCTCGACCTGACCGCCGAGAACGTCGAGGTCCGAGACGGCAAGCTGAGCGTCGATATCTGAAGGCGCATCCGCGGCAGCCGCTCTCAAGACAAGCGGATCGGCCCCGCGAGATCGGGCGATGAGCCCCACTTGCGCCCTGCCCGCCTTGGCATCGGCGTCTCGAGGGTTCTCCCTTAGAGCCTTCTCGTATGCCGCGAGCGCCCCATCAAGGTCGTCCCTTTCGATGGCATCGAATGCCTCTTGGTGCAGGGGCGTCAGCGGTGCCTCGGTAGGAGCCGTCGGTGCGTCGTCGTCGCTCACGGGCTCCCCCGACACGCCCATCCCAGCCTTCCTCGCGACCTCGACGACCTGGGCG
Organism: Demequina sp.; assembly: GCA_043733605.1. Taxonomy (GTDB): domain Bacteria; phylum Actinomycetota; class Actinomycetes; order Actinomycetales; family Demequinaceae; genus Demequina. Next base: position 3,088 of record JAYTGI010000230.1, read on the forward strand.
AACACCTCACGAATCTGAGAGTCATCTGGACTTCCCTGGAAGAGCGGCACTGGCCGCCCAGCCACCAAGGCGAGCATCGCGGGAACCGCCTGGATCTGGAAGGCCTCGGCGAGACTCACCTCGATGTCGACATCGACCGACACGAGCACCACGGAGTCGCCGTATTCACCGACGATGGCGGTGACCCTCGCGGTCAAGTCGGCGCACTGCGGCGCGAGCGACGAGCACAACAACACGAACACCGGCCGCCGTTGCGACTCCTTGATGAAGTCGCCAGCGTTGGTCTCTGTCAGCGCCTGGGGCGAGCCCGGCGCACCCTTTACGGGGGCGTTTGCCTTGGCGGCAAGCGACGCAAGATCGATCGCCCCTGCAAACGGCGTGGACGCGTTCATAGGCCTTTCCCTTCGCTCGTTGTGGGGTTATTCGGGCTTGACAGACACCAAGTGGTGTTCGGCGGCAACCGCCGCGGGGATCTGATTCTGCCCTGGTGCAGGCACCGACAACACCACGAAGTCGCGGTACAAGTACGTTGCCTTGTCGACGACGCTTCCCTGCACTAGAGGCGCGTCGCGATCGGAAACCCGAAGCGTCGCCCCACTCACCGAGAAGGACGAAGAGATCTGCACGGGCGCAAACACGAGCGCCCCGCCATCCGACGTCGACAACACGTATGTGCTCGAGAGGTCCGGCTGGATCGTGTCGACGTAGCCTCCGCCTGCCGCTGCTGCTGCCTGCGACAGTGCAGTGCGTGCGGTGAACAGCTGCCCGGAGTAGCTGTCTGGAGCGAAGTCAGTTGCAAGTTCACTGTCGGCACCTTGTCTCAAGAACTCGACATAGTTCTCGAGGGCGGCGCGGGGAGATGGATCGACCCCTTGCTCGCCCAGAGGCAACTGCGTCGCCCCATCGTCGGTCCCCGCCATCGCTGGAAGCGTGGCGCCAGGGATCATATGAGCCCAAGCCCTGAGGGTGTACGGGTCCTGGATCGAATCCTGGATCCACAAATACACCACCGGGGTGAGGTCGTCCGAGGGCGGCTCCGACACCGCCGCGAGCACCCTGGGCCATATTTCCGCGTTGGACACGTAGATGCCTTGAACTCCCGAGGGAAGGTCCGAGGCGGGCGCATCGGCTACCGCTTTCGCCACTGCATATTCGGCGGCGCGAACGGCGACGGCGTCGCCCTCAAATCGGGCTGCGAGAAGCGCAGAGTCTGCCGACCCGTCGGCCACACCGAGGACCGTGAAGGTGTCGTCAATGATCGCCTGAGCCTGAGTTTCGATGAGCGCGGCGTTCGCGGCGGGCGAGGGTGTTGCACCCACACTGGGCGGGTCGGCGGCGCACGCAGACAAAGACAGGGCGGCCGCAATCACAGCGGCTGACGCGCGAGTGAAGCGCCTCATAAGGCACCCCCTTCCTGCGTGGTCGGCTTAGCGGGGGCGTCAACGTCCGCTTGCTCGATCGTGAGCGAGGCGCCGTCAATCGGCCCCGACGCTTCTTCGTCATCGAAAAGGACGTCTGGCAGAGAAGAACCCGCTAGCCTGCGCTCGCGACGTGACCCCGAACGGACCGAGTCATTGGCACCTATCCTCGACCTCCCGCGGGCCCATCCCTCCGCACGTTCTTGGACGGGCCTCGTGTCGATGAGGCCCGATAATGCGGCAACAACACCAAGAGCTGCGAGCACAGCCCCGATCCAGGTCAGCGGATCAATCCACCCGTCGTTGACCTGTCGAACCGCGGTGAATTGCACGTTGCTCAGGTTCGAGCCGTCTGCCGCGTACACGACCAGGACCTCGCCTGGAGCAACAGCCCTCATCGCGACAGAGACGCGATTGGCGCCCCTCCACGACGATCGCCAGTCGTCCGTCGATCCGTAGTCTGCATTCGCCTCGGTGTCGCCCGACTGTGCTGTGGAACTGTCGGTAGGCACCGGGCTTGGCGACGGCGATGGAGTCGACGTCGTTTCGGGCGCGGCGCTCGACGACGGGCTCGCCGAGGGACTTGGAGACGGCAGGACAACGCGCGACTCGGTACGGGTGGCGAGAGCGTCCCAACCCGCATAGCCGGTCACGTACGTTGCTGAGCGGTACTTGAGCCATCCCTCGGCATCGGCAGCACGCGCCGTGTGTGCCTCGATGCCACCCTCGGCATTCACCGCGATCCGTTCAAGACCTTGGAGCGCAATGAGCTCGGGGCCAATCACGACAACCGGCGTCTCCACCGAAGCTGTGGTCACGACCTCACGGGCGGGTCTGGCGTCGTTTGCAACGAGCCCCGCGATAAGCATCAGCAGGCCAAGAACGCCTGCGATGATCGCTGTGGTGCGTAGTGTCACGTCGAATTCTCCTTGCGTCGGCGTACAGTCTAGGAGACAACGCTCATGACCCTCCGTTTGTGGCTTTGTTTCCCCTGGCGCCCCTACTAGGGTGGGGTGACGCTGAGGCCCTGCGATGAGGAGAACCGATGGCCGACGATTTGCTTCCTTTCCCCGTCGCGATGCGTGGATACGACCGCGATGCGGTTGCCGCGCACGTGAAGCGGCTTGAGGACTCCGTTGCCAAGGAGCACGCCGCCGCCGAGCAAGCACGAAAGCAGGCTGCCGAAGCGCGCGCCGCGCTCGACAACGCGAAGGAGACGTTGAGCGAAAGCGACCAGCCAACCTACAAGGGACTTGGGGCACGCGTTGAGCACCTGCTGAGGTCCGCGGAAGAGCAGTCCGCCGACGTCGTGAACCGCGCCAACACGCACGCGCAGGACACGATCGCGCGCGCCAACGTCGCCGCCCAGCAGTTGCGCGCACGCGCCGACAATGAGGTCTCCGAGATTCTGGCTCAGTCCCGACGCGAGGCCGATGAGATCAAGACCTCGGCCGAGGCCGCGGCTCTTGCAGCTCGCGAGGCGGCAGAACGCCAGTCGAGCGAGTTGCTCGCGAAGGCCAACCGCGAATCCGAACGCATCACCTCATCCCTCGATGCCGAGGTTTCCGAGAAGAGGACAGGTGCCGAGCGCGAGGTTCACTCCCTGCGCGCCACCGCCGAGCGCGAGGTCACGGAGCTTCGCGTGGCCAGCCAACGCGAAGCGACGGAACTTGTCGACACGGCTCGTGGCGAGTCCGAGAGCACTCTGTCGGCCGCACGCATTGAGACCCAAAGGCTCCACGACGAGGCGCAACAGGCGCTCGCGTCGGCGGGAGTGGACGCAGCACAAATCGCTCAAGACGCGGCCGATCAAGTTGAATCGGCCGCTACGCAAGCTGCGAACATCGTCGCTGCCGCAACCGACGAGGCCACGGTCCTCCAACGCGAGGCGGCCGCTATTCGGGCCGATGCGGACAAGCTGGCAGCCTCGGCGCTCACCGTTGCCAAGCGCGAGGCCGCCCAGATTCTTGCCAGCGGCCAAGCCGAGGCGGAGAACCTCAAGGCGGAGGCGTCCCAGTATCACGCGTCGACGCTCTCGGCGGCGGAGGAATTCCACACCGCGAAGGTCACGGAGGCAGACCGCTACCACCAGGAACGCACGTCGACCGCAGACCGCTACGTCTCGACGAAGGTCACCGAGGCGGACGAGCTTCACTCGGCAAAGGTCGCCGAGGCAGACCGCTACTTCTCGACGAAGGGCACCGAGGCGGACGAGCTTCACTCGGCAAAGGTCACCGACGCAGACCGCTACTTCTCGGCAAAGGTCACCGAGGCAGACCGCTATGTCTCGACGAAGGTCGGGGAGGCGGACGAGCTTCACTCGGCAAAGGTCGCCGAGGCAGACCGCTACTTCTCGACGAGGGTCACTGACGCCGACGATCGCCATGCGGCGAAGGTCGCCGAGGCTGACAGGGTTCACACAGAACGCACCACGGCCGCGGAGCGATACTTCTCCACCAAGGTGGCAGACGCCGACCAGTACCACGGCGCGAAGTTTATCGAAGCAGACCAGTACCACGCAGACAAGACCGCCGACGCGGATCAGTACCACGCCGAGACCAAGGCGGCTGCGGACCACTACGACGCGCAAACGCGTCTACGCACGGACAACGACACGACGGATCTGCGCAAGCGCGCGGAGTCGGACGCGGCGAGCCTTCGTGCCCAGGTCGCGGCGGAAATCAGGCAACTGCGTGAACAAGCAGGCGCCGAAGCGGCCGCACTGCTCGATCAAGCCACGGGCGAGGCCTCGACGACGCTCGACACGGCAAAGTCCGAGTCGGAGCGCTTGAGAGGCGACGCTTTCGCGGCCGCAGAGGCCGCAAAGGAAGAGGCCCGCCGCACGCGTGAGGATCTGCAGGTCGAGGTCGCTCAGCGTCGAGAGGCCGCTCAGAAGGACCTTTCAGCGCGTCACGCGGCGGCGAAGTCGGAAACGGACGCCATGGTGGCCGAGGCCCGCACGCGCGCAGACGACGCGGAGTCGCGACTGGCCGAGGCGCTTGAGCGTGCCGAACAGGCTCGTCGCGATGCCGAGGAGCACGCGCGCACTCTTCTCAGCAATGCCAGGCACAATGCGGACGACATTGTCTCCGGTGCCCGGGAGCACGCGGAGACGATCATCTCAGAGGCCGTCATCGATGCAGAGCGCGAGCGCTCACTCGCCAATAAGGAGGTCGACGAGCTCAACACGCAACGCGAGTCGATCACCTCATACCTCGACGACCTGCGGTCGTTGCTCTCCGCAGACCCGATCCACAACCTCGCGGCCGCGGCAAAGCTGGTCAAGGACCGCGAGGAGCAAGACGTGGCGGTCGAGCCCGCCGAACCTGAGCAGTGAGGCCGCCCGCGTAGTGAGAATGACAGAGCAGCGAGAATGACAGAGCAGCGACGTGACAGAAGAACGCGATAGGAACGCTTTTGAGTTGGCGGCGCGCCTCGACAGGCTTCGCGACTCCGAGAGCGCCAAGGCGGCCGTCCTGATCGAGGCTTTCGCTTGTGACGCCAGCGCTGCGGGGATCCTGCCGGAGCGGCTCTTTGCACGCCCCTACTCGGGCAACTCGATGATGCGCACCAACATCACAGGTTGGTACATCAAGAGGGACCACAGCGTCGGAATAAGCGTCGAGGGGCTCTTCTATCTACTCCACGCTCCTGGCGGCATCAAGGAGCGCTTCAGAGGCGTGACTCTCGAGCCTTCACCCGCGCCTCTGGAGCTTGGTAGGGGCGCTAGGGATGGCGAATCAATGCCCCTGACCGAGTCACTCGCGAAGCGGCTCGGGGTGGGCAACGACGACTTTTAGGCCCGCGCGCGCCATTCGTTGGCGGAGGTGGCAAGCCCGCTGACGAGGCGCGCGACCGCCTCGGGAGCTTCCACGGCCAACAGGTGGCCCGCAGCGCCGATGCGCGTGAGTTCAACCCCGAGCGCGTCGGCCATCGCGGAGGCCTCGTCGTCGGTCGTCAGGCCGTCTTGGTCTCCCCTCGCAACAAACGCGGGCACGTCGCAAGCGCGCAGAACCTCGAGCCGAGATGGGCGCGCGGCCATCGCCAATTGACACCAGGCAACGCCTTCGCCCCGCTGACGCGCCACATTGGCCGCGGTTGACCGCACAAGTGACTCTCTCTCGCCGCTGAAGGCCCCCAGGAGTGCACGAGCCGTATCCGCGGGGTCCACGAGGCCGTCGTGCGCCATCGCCGCCGTGGCCGCCTCGAGGCGACGCGCCTTGGCGGCGTCGGTGTCAGCCACGGCTCGCGTGGCGAGCAGCCCGATCCCAGCCACCGCATCGGGGTGCCTCTCGAGCACGGTCATGGCGACGTAGCCGCCCATCGAACAGCCAACCCACAGAGCGTCTGCCGATCCGGTCACTTCGCGCATCGCGGCGACCGCTGCATCGGCGATGAGTTCCAGCGACGGGTCCTCGCGCGTCGCAGGCATCTCTCCGATTCCGGGAGGATCGAACGTGATGATGTCGCCCACGGGCGCATCGAGCACCGCGAGCAACGGCTCCCACTGCTCACTATCGAGAGGGAAGGCGTTGAGGAATACGAGGGGGACATTCGTGCGTCGTGCGGTCATGAGGGGCCTCCTAGGGCCGAGACAAACTCGGTGGGCACGGTCGTGGGAAGAGGCCCCGCGCCGGGAGTCACTGCGTCGACGATGTAGTTCAGAACAATCCTGACGTACTTCTCCCCCACCCAGAGGTGTTTTGCTCCGTCGACCGTGATCATGCGCGCGCCGACGAGCGGCGCGAAAGCGGGAACGGCACTTTCCGGAGTCAGGAATTCGTCGTGCTCGGGCACCAGAATCGTGACCGGCTTGCCGCTCCTCGCCCAGCCGTCGAGGTGAGCCGCAGTGGCGCGGCGAAGAGGCGGAGACATGAGTACGGCGCCCTCGACGTCGAGTTCAGCCCCGTACATCAGCGCGAGCTCGGTGCCAAAGCTCCATCCGAGAAGCCAACGGTGAGGCAAACCCCTGTCGACCGCAAAGCGCACGGCAGCCCGCACATCTGCACCCTCGCCCACTCCCTCGTCGAACTGGCCTTGAGACGTGCCGCGCGGCGAGGACGTTCCTCGCGTGTTGAAGCGCAATATCGCGATGTCGACCAAAGCGGGAAGGCGCCACGCGGCCTTGCGCAACACGTGTGAGTCCATGAACCCACCGTGGGTGGGTAGCGGGTGCAAGGTGATGAGGGTGGCGGCAATGCGACCAGAAGCTGGAAGCGCGAGCTCTCCGACCAATGTGAGGCCGTCCTCCGTCACGATTTCGATGTCTTCGCGGATTGCGGGCAGCACCGTCATGGCGCCGATCTCGGTGTCAGCCACGCGACCTCCCAAAGGTTTCCCAGCAGTTCCTGTGCCAGTGGCGTCGCGCATCGCTCGCCGCCTCTGGACCAAAGATTCCGTCGGCCGCCCACGCCACGACATGTTGCTGGCTACCGGAGATGTCCTGACCGCAGGCAGGGCACGTATAGACCTTCTCTGAGGGCCGCGGCACGGCGACGAGGTATTCCTCGCCTCCTGGACCGGCTTCCCTGCGCGCCCCGAGACTGCCTTGGACACTGTCTAGATCGAGCTCCTGGTGCGGTTGCCCGTAGGGCCGCTTGGAGGAGCGTCGCTTCGAGGGCATGGTTCGAGTCTACGAAAGGTAGCGGCACGCGCGGACCGCGCTCACCAACCGACCTGCTGGGGAAAAGGCGCCGGCGCCGCGCCCGAGGGGGGGGTGGGAGCGGCGCCGGACATTCATTAGACGCTAGGGGGCGTCTCTGCTAATAAGTCTATCCCCATAACTGGGGTAAGTGCACGGTTTTTGATGGTTTCCCTGTACCAATATGCGGAATCCTTCCACGTTCGCACCTGAGTCTTGTAGTCAACGTGCACTATGCCAAAACGCTTGGCGTAACCCTGTGCCCATTCGAAGTTATCCATGAGGCTCCACGCCAAGTACCCGCGGATGTCGGCACCCTCGTCGATAGCCAACTTCACGGCGGCCAGATGGCTTTCAAAGTACCTCACCCTGGACGTGTCGCGCACCCTACCGTCGGCGTCAAGGACGTCCTCCCACGCGGAGCCGTTCTCGGTGACGTAGATCGGCTTGCCAGTCTCGCGGTGAATCCTCATGAGGTGGGAGTGGAACGCGCTCGGGTCAACGTTCCACCCCATCGCCGTGCGCTCGCCCGCGGGCGGCATGAACTCGATCTCTTCGTCTCCGGGCCAGCAGGTGTTGCCGCCCGCCTTGTGGCCGTCGGCGAGGGTCGCGAGGGCGGAGGCCGCGGGGGTCTTGTGCGGGTTGTGGCGCACCACGTGAGACGCGTAGTAGTTGACGCCGAACCAATCAACGGCTCCCCCCATCTGCTCGAGGTCCCCTTCATGCACGAAGGACCAGTCCGTGAGATGGGCGGTGTTTGGCTTCAAAACGGCAGGGTAGGTGCCCGTCACGAATGGCTCGTGAAACATCCTGTTGGCGAGGGCATCGATGTGCGCCGACGCTGCGAGGTCTTCCGCTCTCGAGGGGTCCCACGGACGTGGCACGTGGACGTTGTTCACCAGCCCCACCTGGGCCTCCGGCTTCACCGCCTTCATGGCGGCATAGGCGCGTGCATGGGCGAGATTGAGGTGGTGCGCCACGGTGAGCGACTCCGCGTGGTCCTGGTGACCTGGGGCATGCGCGCCCGAGCCGTACCCAATGAACGCAGACACCCAAGGCTCGTTGAAGGTGCTCCAGAACTCGACGTCGTCGCCAAACTCCTCGATCATGCGGGTGGCGTAGCCGACGAATGCGTCAACCGTGTCCCTGCTGAGCCATCCGCCCACGTCATCGAGCGCTTGCGGCAGATCCCAGTGGTAGAGCGTCACGATGGGACGGATGCCCTTGGCCCCCAGGCGGTCGATGATGCCTCGGTAAAAGGCGATGCCCTCGTCATTGAATGCGCCCGTGCCGAGCGGTTGCACCCGAGGCCACGCGATAGAGAAGCGGTACGCCTGAAGGCCCAGGTCGGCCATCATGTCGATGTCAGTCTCCCAGCGATGGAAGTGGTCGCACGCAAAATCGCCGTTGTCGCCACCCACGATCGCGCCTGGCACCTTGGTGAAGGTGTCCCAGATTGACGGGCCCCTTCCGCCCTCAGTGACGCCGCCCTCGATCTGATATGACGCCGTAGCGGCTCCGAACAGGAAGCCTTCGGGAAACTGCGAAGAGGTCATGGAGGAGAGCATACCGAAACGTTTCGATTGCCGGAACAACCATCCGCGGCGCCCGCAACTAGAACAGCCGCGTGTGGGCGTTGTCCATGCCACGCATGGCGTCGTAATCGAGCACCAGGCACCGGATGCCCCTGTCCTCTGCCAGCACCCTTGCTTGTGGCTTGATCTCTTGCGCGGCGAAGACTCCGACCACGGGAGACAACAGCGGGTCCCTGTTGAGCAGTTCGAGGTAGCGAGTGAGCTGCTTGACCCCGTCGATGTCTCCCCTGCGCTTGATCTCTACGGCCACGGCCCTGCCGATAGCGTCCCTCGCCAAGATGTCGACGGGACCTATCGCCGTGGGGTACTCCCTGCGCACGAGCGTGTGGCCCGTGCCAAGCACGACGATCTGCTCCGCCATGAGAGCCTGCAAGTGAGCCTCCACGCCGTCCTTTACGAGGCCGGGGTCAACGCCGAGTTCATGCTCGGTGTCTGCGAACACTTCATAGAGATCGATCTCAAGGCGGTCGTCCGTCTTGTCGTGTTGAACGACCCAGCGCTCCACGACCGCCACTCCGTCCGCATCGCCCACGTCGCCAAAGACGCGAGTCGTACACGGCGGGCCCATCCAGTTGAGCGGCTTGTACGAGCCGCCGTCGGAGTGCAGCAGCACCGAGCCGTCCGCCTTGACCATGATCGCTCGCGTCGCCATAGGCAGGTGAGCGTTGAGCCTGCCCGAATATCGGGCAGAGCATCGCGCGATCACAACCCGCACAACGGGCCCGCTAAGCAGACGCGGCGGGTTCGGCCACGATCGTCACGACGTCGTGGTCGAGCGAAATGAAGCCGCTCTCGATGGCAACAAAGCGTTCGTTGCCATCCAACTCGACCACCTTGACCGTTCCGGCCGCAAGCACCGACAGGATCGGCTCGTGGCCGGTAAGGAGGCCAATGGAACCCTCGACGCTCTGCGCACTCACGCTCCGAGCCTGCCCG
>JAYTGI010000231.1:0-12629 GCA_043733605.1 Demequina sp.
GGGATCGGCCGATGCCAGCGCCCGTTCGAGGTCGGCGAGGTAGGCGACCACCAGGGGGTGGGACAGTCCGGTGTGCGGTGCCTTGGTCATCGTGTCTCCTCCAAGATGGCGGTGACGTCCTCGCTGAAAGGGCGCCACGTGTCGGCGAATGCGGCCAGGGCGTTGATGCCGTGGTCGGTGAGTTGGTAGTAGCGGCGCGGGGGGCCGGATGTGGACTCCTGCCAGGTGCTTTCCACGAGCCCTTGCTTGCGTAGCCGCGACAGCAACGGGTACAAGGTGCCCTCGCTGGTGAGCAGGCGCGCGGTCGTCAGTTGCGTCGCCAGTTCCAGGCCGTAAGCAGGACGCTGACGCAGACACGCGAGCACGCAATACTCGAGCACACCCTTGCGCAATTGGGTGAGCACGGCGTCGTCGGGGCTGTCCATGGTGTGACTGCAACAGGTATCGTGTACTGCACGGTAGTGATTACTAGTAGGAACGCGGACGAGGTCGGTCGTGGCGCCTCGCGTGAGGGCCGAGCGAACCTCAGCAGCCAACGAAGTCATCCGGATCGCGGTCTGCGCGCACGGCTCGCCCCGGTGTCGAACCCAAGGCCGCCTCGTCGTCGCCGACTACTCCTCGATGACCTCGCCGCCGCCGAGGTCTGTGCAGTCCACGTCGGCCGTGAGGTGGCCTTCCAAAAAGTTGCCGATGCCCATGTCGCCCTCGACCGTTGAGGCGATGTCGACCCAGTGGTCGCGGCCCGCGAACACGGGATGACCGGCCTTGCCGTCGTAGTGAGCGCGTGCCAACGTGCCGTGCGAATCATCCGCGGCGGCCTCGAGAACGCGTCGGCAGGCAGCCGCCGTCTGCTCGGGCGCGTTCACCAGCGTCAGCAGCACCGCATCGGCGCTCGACGTGGCTGCGGCCGCAAGGCCAACGTGTAGTGCCGCCGCGTGCCCGTCCCTCCAGTCCGACGCCACGACAGGAAGCGCGCCGCGAGGCACCAGGGCCATTGCTGCATCGGCACCCGCTCCCAGCACCACGATGACCTCGCGGCAACCCGCGTCGCGCAGTGCGTTGCAAGCGATCTCGAGCCAGGGCGTGCCGTCGTCGGTCCTGCGGAGGGCGTACGGTCCGCCCGCGCCGTTCGGCTCTCCCGCGGCAAGTACGAGACCGGTGACATCCATGCGATCCAGTCTACGGACGGCGCGGGGCGCTCGCCTCGGGGCAGGGACGCGCGTTTGAGTCATCGCGTTGGACGCTTCCGGAGACGTGAAAAGGGGCCAGGCGCTACTCAAGCGCCCAGTCCCTTTCGCAGCAGAGAGTTACTTGCGGCTCGCCTTGAAGTACGCGGTAAGCGCCTGGGTCGACGCGTCCTGACAGGCCAGGGTCGCATCGTCGCCCTCGACGGAGGGGGCGATCTGGAGCGCGAGCTGCTTGCCGAGCCCCACGCCCCACTGGTCGAAGGGGTTGATGCCCCAGATGGCGTCCTTTGACAAAATATGCCGTCAAGCCTACTGTCGAAGCCATGGACGACGTTCGAGTGCTCGCTGATGCTGCGGTTGTCGAAGTTGCGCTCGATCCGATCCGGGCGTCGATCCTCGATGCTCTGGCTGCACCCGGGTCGGCCGCCTCGATCGCGGCGACGGTCGGCTTGACACGTCAGAAGGTGAGCTATCACCTCAAGGCGCTTGAGGCGCATGGACTGGTCGAGCCCGCGGGTAGCCGCACGTGGGGCGGTATTACCGAGCGCTATATGCAACGTTCTGCACGGCACTTCGTCATTGCTCCTGACGTGCTGCAGGGCGCGGCCGCCGACCCCAACGAGGTCGCCGATCGTCTGTCGGCTGCGTATCTCATCGCGCTGAACGCTCGGGCCGTATCCGAGGTCGGTGCGATGGTGAGCCGCTCGGCTGCTGGAATCCGCGTGCCGACGCTGAGCGTCGACACGGTGATCGGGTTCCGGTCGCCTGAGGATCGTGCCGCGTTCAGCTCGGACCTCCAAGCCGCGATTGCCGCGCTCGCCGCGACATACCACCACGACGACGGGCGCCCACATCGCCTGACCGTCTCGTCCTATCCCCGACCAGAGGAGCCCTCATGACCAACGCCGGCCCACATGACCGCGTCGAATACCGCGCGGAACACGCCATCGAGGTAGCCGCCACCCCCGAGCAGGTGTGGGACGCGATTGCGACCGCCGAGGGGCTCTCGGCCTGGATGGTGCCGACCCAACTTGACCCGCGGATAGGCGGAAACGCTTCGTTCGATCACGGTGACTTCCGTTCGATCGGCGTCGTCACAGGCTTGGTTCCCGGTCAGCGGATCGCGTTCGAGGTACCGTGGCCGATGACGGATGAGATGCGTGCGTGGGCGAGCGGCGTCGCCGGTCACGACATCACCGACGATGAGGTGGCCGCCGTGTCGCCCATCGCGACCGAGTTCCTGATCGAAGCGGCGTCCGGTGGCAGTTGCGTGATCCGAGTCGTCTCGAGTTCATACGGAAGCGGGGCGGACTGGGAACGGGAATACTTTGCCGAAATGGCGGCTGCCTGGGAGGTGGACCCGTCTGGCCCCGACGAGACAGTGCCATTCCTCGGCAAGCTGGTCGATTGTCTCAAAGAGGCGCGCGCCCGACAAGGGGCGTCCCAATGAGCGCAGCTATCACCATCACCCCGATTCACGTGGCCGACCTGGTCGCCGACGGCACGCTCATGCCTGTCTATGTGCACGTCATCGACCATCCCGATGCACGCGTGCTGGTCGACACCGGAATGACCGAACTGCACCCGGCCGTTGCCGACCTCGATCCCCGCCTCCATCCGCTCACAAGTCAGGACTTCGACCTCGACAGCATCGACATGGTGATCAACACCCACTTGCACTTCGATCATTGCGGCGGCAACCACCTGTTCGCTGGCAAGCCGATATACGTTCAGCGACGCGAACTCGACGACGCACGGAGTCAGGACGACTACACCATTCGCGAGTGGGTCGACGCTCCCGACTTGCGGTACGTGCCTGTTGATGGCGAACTCGAACTGCTCCCTGGGCTCCGCCTGGTCCCTGCGCCGGGCCATACGCCCGGTTCGCAGATCGTGGTGGTCGACACGGGAGCCAGGCCAGCCGTCATCGCTGGTGATACGGCGGTGTGGTTCGGCGAACTCGACGAGCCGAAGACCGAGGGTCAGATGCTGATCCGTGCGCTTGATCCAGAGCTGGTCTGGCTTGCGCACGAGCACGAGCCTTGGCGGCCGCCGACGCCGTCAGCGTCGAGGCGCTGACAAGGAGGCGCGCTCAAGGTGACGGTGGAGCGAGGCCAGCACAGGCATCGGCCGCGTCCAGCAACGACGAAAGGAGCCGAGCGCCCTCAAGCGCCCAGCCCCCTTCGCGGCAGACGGTTACTTGCGGTTCGCCTTGTAGTACGCGATAAGCGCCTGGGTCGAGGCGTCCTGAGCAGCAAGAGCATCGCCGTCGCCCTCGATCGCAGGAGCGATCTGGAGCGCGAGCTGCTTGCCGAGCTCGACGCCCCACTGGTCGAACGAGTTGATGCCCCAGATGACGCCCTGTGTAAACGTGATGTGTTCGTACAGCGCGATCAGTTGGCCGACCACCTGGGGGGTGAGCGCCGCGGCGAAGATCGACGTGGTGGGTCGGTTGCCCGCGAACGTGCGCGCGGCGACGAGCGCGCCGGTGGTGCCCTCGGCCTCGACCTCGGCGGCGGTCTTGCCGAACGCGAGCGCCTTGGTCTGCGCCAAGAAGTTGGCGAGGAACAGCGCGTGCACGTCCTGGCCGCCATCCTCGAGCGGGTAGGCGGGGTTGACCACGGCGATGAAGTCGGCGGGAATCAGGCGCGTGCCCTGGTGAATGAGCTGGTAGAACGCGTGCTGGCCGTTGGTGCCAGGCTCGCCCCAGAAGATCTCACCTGTGTCCGTGGTGACGGGCGTGCCGTCCCAGCGCACCGACTTGCCGTTTGACTCCATAGTGAGCTGCTGCAGGTACGCGGCAAAGCGGCTGAGCTGCTGCGCATACGGCAGCACGGCGTGCGACTGCGAGCCCAAGAAGTTGACGTACCAAACGTTCAAGAGCCCCATGAGGACGGGCACGTTCTTCTCAAACGGGGTGTTCGACACGTGCTCATCGACGGTGTGGAAGCCGTCGAGCAGGCCCTTGAACACGTCCGGGCCGAGCGAGATCGACACCGACAGGCCGATGGCCGAGCCGACCGAGTAACGGCCGCCCACCCAGTCCCAGAACCCGAACGCGTTGGCAGGGTCGATGCCGAACGCTGCGACCTTGTCGAGCGCCGTCGACACAGCGACGAAGTGGTGCGCCACGGCGTCGGTCTTGGACGCATCGTCGCCAGTGATGACGCCCGCTTCGGTGAGCTCGGTCCACAGCCAGTCGCGCGCGAGGCGCGCGTTGGTGAGTGTTTCGAGAGTGGTGAAGGTCTTGGAAGCGACGATGAAGAGCGTGGTCTCGGGGTCGAGGCCTGCCGTCTTCTGCGCGATGTCGGTGGGGTCGATGTTTGACACGAATCGCGCGGTGATGCCCGCCGTCGCGTACGGCTTGAGCGCCTCGTAAACCATCACGGGGCCCAGGTCCGAGCCGCCGATCCCGATGTTGACGATGTGCGTCACCTTCTTGCCGGTCACGCCCTTCCAGTCGCCCGTGCGCACGCGCTCGGCGAAGGCGGACACCTTGCCGAGGACTTCCTGAACGTCGGCGTCGATGTCCTGGCCGTCGACGACAAGGGCGGGGGAGGCATCGGCCGGGCGGCGAAGTGCCGTGTGGAGAACGGCGCGGTTCTCGGTGGTGTTGATGTGCTCGCCCGCGAGCATCGCGGCATAGCGCTGGGCCACGCCCGTCTGCTCGGCGAGCTTCACGAGGCTCGCGAGGATCTCGTCGGTCACGAGGTTCTTCGACAGGTCGACGTGGAGGTCGCCCAAGGGAAGGCTCATGCGCTCGACGCGACCGGCGTCGGCGGCAAACCAGCCACGCAGGTCGGGGGAGAAGGCTGACTTGTGGGCCTCAAGCTCGGCCCACGCGGACGTGGAGGTGGGATCGATAGGTGAGTTCACGTTCTAAGGCTAGGCGTTTTGGGGGGCTGCGTGTGCAGGACTGTTCTTACTGAGGGCCAACGTGCAGCAACGTGAGCACGGGGGCGCCCGCCTCGTCGGAGGCGTCGAGGTCAATCGAGGCGACGATCGCCCAGTCGTGGTCGCCAGCTGGGTCGTCGAGCACTTGGCGCACCAGCCACGTTCCTTCCGGCAGAGTGCCGTCTGCCGTGGCCGCGAGGGCGGCACGCGAGGCGCCGTTCTCGTGGTTGCCGCCGGGTTCAACGAACGTCACGAGCGCGGCCGAGCGCGCATCAGGGCCGATGCCGATGGCGTGGTCTCCCTGCGCCTCGAACAGCGGGTCGAGGGCCTCGCGCCACGCCACGCCGCCCCATCCTGAGGAGGTGTCGAGTTCGCCGAGGGCGGGGTAGTTCTCGCGCGCGGCGAGCTCCACGCGGCGAAACATCATGTTGCGTACCAGGCGGCGCAGCATCGTCGGATTGCCTGACATTGGGCGGGGAGGGGCGGGGGGAGCGCCGGCCGATGCGGCGTCGGCCTCGGCGGCAATGGGGGCGTCCGGATTCATCAGGTGCTCCCACTCATCCAGCAGGGACGAGTCGGTCGCGCGCACGAGCTCGCCAAGCCACGTGGTGATTGCCAGGACCTCCTCCGTGCGGTGATCCTCGGGGACGGTCTGCCGCAGCGCGCGGTAGGCCTCCGCAAGGTAGCGCAGCACCACGCCCTCGGTGCGCTCCAGGCCGTAGACCGAGACGAGTTCGCCAAACGTCATGGCCTTTTCGAGCATGTCGCGCACCACGGACTTGGGGGACAACTCGGCGTCAAGGATCCACGGGTTGGTGCGACGGTACGCGATGAATGCTGGCTCCAGGAGGTCGGCGAGCGGCCGCGGCCACGTGACATCGTCGAGCAGGGCCAGGCGCTCCTCGTATTCGATCCCCTCGGCCTTCATGGCGGCTACGGCCTCGCCGCGCGCCTGATACTGCTGCGCGATGAGGATCTGGCGCGGGTCTGACAGGGTCGACTCGATCACGGAGACCACGTCGAGGGCGTGGTCGGGCGCCTCGACATTCAGCAGGTCCATGGCGGCCAGCGCGAAGGGGGACAAAGGCTGGTTGAGCGCGAAGCCGCGCGGCACGTCGACCGTGAGGCGAAGCGTCGGCCGTTCCCTGCGGGGATGCGTGGCATCGGGCACCCTGATGCGCTCGACCACGCCCGCGATGCGCAGTGACCGCGCAATCCTGAGCGCCTGGCGCACGTGCGCCGACCTTTGAGCGGGAGTGTCGTGCACGGCAGCAAGCAGATCCCTCATCGCGAGCACGGGGTCCTGCGGCTCGCGGTCGAGCCACGGGTTCGCCACCCCGCGCGACAGGATGTTGAGCACCATCGCGTGGGTCACCGCGAAGCGGCTGACGAGCGCTTCTGGGGGTGCGTCTCGCAGGCGCTCGAAGGTCGCATCGGTCCAATTCACGAGGCCCGCTGGCGCGCTCTTGCGCACGATCTTCTTGAGCATCTTCGGGTCATCGCCCGCCTTGGCGAGCGCCTTGCGGTTTGCGATCACGTGCTCGGGCGCCATGACTGAGACGCGCCCCTCGGTATCAAAGCCCGCCCGCCCGGCGCGACCAGCGATCTGGTGGAACTCGCGGGCGCTGAGGTGCCGCATGCGCTCGCCGTCGTACTTGACCAGCGACGTGAACAGCACGGTGCGGATAGGGACGTTGATGCCAACGCCAAGCGTGTCGGTGCCGCACACCACCTTGAGCAGCCCCTGCTGGGTGAGGCGCTCGACAATGCGGCGGTACTTGGGCAGCATCCCGGCGTGATGGACGCCGATGCCCGCCCGCAAGAACTTGCTCAGCGTCTTGCCAAAGCCGGTGCCAAAGCGGGTGTCGCCCAAAGCGTCGGCGATGAGCGCACGCTCCTCCTTGGACGCGACCTTGGTGCTGAGCAGCGCTTGCGCGCGATCCACGGCGTCCTTCTGGGTGAAGTGCACGACGTACACGGGCGCATGGCCAGTCTGGACCAGCCGCTCGATCACGTCTGGTAAAGGCTCGATGACGTATTCGAAGGTCAGCGGCACTGGACGCTCGGTCGTGGTGACCTGGGCGACGGCGCGGGTGCCTCGGCTCTGGAGGTCCTCGACCAGCCACGCGGTGTCGCCCAGCGTGGCCGACATGAGCACAAACTGCGTGGTGGGCAACTCAAGCAGAGGCACCTGCCACGCCCATCCACGCTGCGGATCCGCGTAGAAGTGGAACTCGTCCATCACCACCAGTGAGGCGTCGGTGGCGGCACCGTCGCGCAGGGCCAGGTTCGCCAGGATCTCGGCGGTGCAGCAGATGATCGGGGCGTCGGAGTTCACCGCCGAGTCGCCGGTCATGAGGCCAACGTTCTGGGTGCCGAACAACTCGATCAGCGCGAAGAACTTCTCGCTCACGAGAGCCTTGAGCGGCGCCGTGTAATAGGTGCGACCGCCCGTGCCCGCACGATTCGCCGCGAGGGCCGCGAAGTGCGCGCCGGTGGCGACCAGCGACTTTCCGGAGCCGGTGGGCGTCGCGAGGATCACGTGCGCGCCGGAGACGATCTCGATGAGCGCCTCGTCCTGGTGTGGATACAGCGCAAGGCCCTGGTCCGCCGCCCAGCCAGAAAACGCCTCGTAGAGGGCGTCAGGATCGGGAGCGACGCCGGCAACGGTGCCTGGCAGGCGGTCCAGCAGGGACGCGGTGGTGGAAGTCATCCGTGTAGCAGTCATTGATTTCATTGTCCCGCCCTCATGCCCGCGGGGCGACCACAGGTGGTGGGGACGATGCGGGGCTCGGATGATGCGGGGCTCAGGCGATGTTGGGATCAGCCGATGCGGGGCTCGGATGATGCGGGGCTAGCCGACGCCCGTCGCAGAAGCACGAAACCCCGCCGACGCCAGGGCGTCAACGGGGCATCGCGTGTTGCCGTTCCGTTCCTATGAGCGGCGTCACGGACTAGCGGATGTCGTAGACGGAGGTCGCCTCGTCGGCGGCCTTGATCTCTGCCTGAATCTGCTCGGGGAGTTTCGCGTAGAGGTTGGTGTTGCTCTTACGCGTGAACGAGGACAGGAACTTGGTGATCATGGGGCTCTCCTTAGTGTTGGTGCTGGTGTGGTGCACAGGGAGCCTGAACGTGACGTCCGAGCATCCGGGGCCCCACGTTGGGAACAAAAAACTCGCGATGGCTGCTGCGGAAAGCGACGTTGCCATAGCGAGTGGGTGGAAAGAGACTGCACTTCCAAAGAACTGCACTTACACCGGTCTCAACGGTGGGGACGGCTGACGCATTCCGGCATCTTCAGTCCCCGGAGGTACGGACTAGCGGATGTCGTAGACGGACGTCGCCTCGTCGGCGGCGCGGATCTCGGCCTGAATCGCCTCGGGAAGGTGCGAGAAGCGGTTAACGTCGTTCTTGGTCGTGAACGCTGAGAGGAACTTGGTGATCATGGGGCTCTCCTTAGTGCTGGTGTGGTGCACCGGGAGCCTGAACGTGGAGTCCGGGCTACCGGGGCCCCACGTTGGGAACAAAAAACTCGCCATAGCTGTCCGTCGATGTCGACATTGCCATAGCGAGTTACAAGACAAAGATTACCACCCAGCAGGGGGCATGTCACGATTTCTGGCCACCACGAGTCCCCGTTGAGACGACCAGAACCGGTTCAGCATGATGCGCATTTCGGCTGCCGATGCGTCGGCGCCGAAGGGCTCGGTGCCGGGTTCGAACTTCACTCCGTTGGCTAGCGGCCCCGCGGGCACCGGGTCAAATCCCATGGCATTTACCAGGGAAGATACGTGGATCAAGTCGTCCTCATCGTCGGCGGCGATTGCCAGCGCGCGGCGCTCGGGGTGACCCCCGGGGCGCGCCAAATTCTCGAGCTCCCACACGCTCGCGTGATTGAAAGATTTCGCCAACCGCGAATCCTTGAGAAATGCCTGCAAAGTCTCCGATGTGGACGTTCTGGAGTCCGAAAACTCGGGGCGGACGCCGTCGAGTTCCCACCAGTAGTTCATCGCGTCAATCACAAGCTTTCCCGCGAGGGCCTCTGCGGGGAGCGTCCTGTACTTGCCGAGAGGGATGGCGAGGATGGTCACAGCGGCGCGGCGGGCGGCCTCGTCGGCGGTGACGGCCACGGCGCCTGGAGCGTCTGCGGCGAGGCCTTCCGCGAGCGAAGCCGGATCGCCGGAACCTGCGATCAGCACCTCGAGTCCCGCGTTGCGAGCCAGGCGCGCCAGAGCAGTGCCCACGCGACCCGCGCCGAGGATGCCGACGGTGCTGAGTGGCTCGGGTGAGGTCATGCGTTGATCGTAGGCGGGTACCTGACGTGCCCACAGGAGCCGCGATGGGGTGGGACTGGGTACCTCACGTGCCCACAGGGCCGGAAATGGCGCGGGGCCGGGCGGGGAGTGCGGGGAAGGTGAGATGAGTGGAACTTCGTACGGGCGCGCTTTGCGATTGGGAGCTAGTCGCGCCCGCTGTGTTCGACCTCGCTGCCCTCAATCTCGTCGTCTTGGACTTCACTGTCTGCGACCCAGCCGAGGTATGGCGCGAGAGTCTGAATTACCACTGCCGCGCCGACCAGAGACGCCCCCAAGGGCATCAATGTCCATTGCATGAGGCTGATGACCACACGAATGACCGAAAACCCGGCGTTCGCGTTTACGCCAGCGTAGTTCGAGAGTCTGTAGAGGACGTCGGACCCGTACACGCTTGTGAGAGCGCCCAGTACAAAGAGCCCCACGGCCCACTTGATGCACTTAACTGCAACTGGATGCATGGAGCGCCCCCTTTGAGTGCCGCGCGCCAAGGCCGCGCACCGAACGGATTTTCACTGTAGCACGGGGCCCTTAGCGGTGGCCCGTGCTGAGTTTCGGCCGGAAAGGGGTTACTCCGCTCGGGGAGTCGGCGGTTGCGGCACCGATCGCCACGGCCGCGACAGTAGCTTTCCCACGGGCGATCCGCCCTCCGCAATGGCCACCGCGCCCTCGCCGTGCACCAGCACTCCGCCCACCCACGTGGCGCGCGCGTTGCCCATGAGCACGCGGCCATCGAACGCGCTCACCTTGGTGCGGTGCAACAGTTCGGCCGCATCGATCACGCGCTCGTCGTCGGGCGCAAAGGCGACCAGATCGGCATCGACGCCGATGCGAATTGCTCCCTTTGAAGCGAAGCCCGCCCACTGGGCGGGGGTCGATGACATCCAGCGCACCACGTCGGCCAGGCTGTGGCCTCGCGCGCTCGCGCCCGTCCACACGGCGGGGAGGCTCACCTCGAGCCCCGCGATGCCTCCCCACGCCTTGCCAAAGTCACCTTCACCAGCGAACTTGAGCTCGACGGTCGCGGGGGAGTGATCCGCGGCGACGAAGTCGATTGTGCCGTCCACGAGCGCCTCTCACAGTTGCTCCCTGTTCTCCTCGGAGCGAATGGGAGGGCAACACTTGAACTGTGTTGGGCCGTCGGCGATGTGCGCGGCGTCAAAGGTGAGGTAGTGCGGGCACGTCTCGACCGTGAGCGGCAGGCCCTCGGCCTTGGCGGCGCGGATTAGCGGCAGCGACTCGGCAGACGACAAGTGCAAGATGTGGACGCGCGTCCCCAGCTCGCGCATTCCATCGATCGCCACGGCGATGGCCGTCGCCTCCGCAATGGGCGGCCTGCTTGCCTCGAATGCCGCGTGGTCGGTACCGGGCCGCGCGCCGTCGTGAATCTTCCACGGGTCCTCGGCGTGGACGATCAGCAGGCCGTCAAACTTGGCGATCTCGGCAAGCGCGCGCCTGAGCATCTTCTGGTTGAGATACGGGAACTCGTCGACACCAGACGGCGCAAGAAACGCCTTGAATCCGAACACTCCGCGCTCGTGCATCTCGCGCAAGTGCCCGAGGCCTGCGGGAACCGCGCCTCCCCAGAAGCCCACGTTGACGCGCGCCCACTTGGCCGCGATCGACCGCTTGAGCGCGAGGGCCTCGGGCGTGGTGGTGGGCGGCTTCGCGCTGGGCGGCATGTCGATGAACGTCGTGACCCCGCCCGCGGCGGCCGCACGTGTGGCGGACGAGAAGCCCTCCCAATGCGCGCGCCGAGGCTCGTTGACGTGGACGTGGGTATCGACGATTCCAGGTATCAGGACCTGCTCCTCGTCGAGGGACACCTCGGTCGCCGCTTCCCACGGGGCATCGGGGTGACCGATTCCCACGATCACTCCATCAGCGACAGCCACGGATGCTGGGCGCTCCACCCCATCGATCAGGGCGCGCTGGGCGCGGATGACCAGTTCGACCTCAGTCATGCGTGTCGCTCCGTCCTGCACCGGCGGGCATCTCGGTGAGAGTGATCGTCGTTACAGAACGCTACCGGCACGAGGTTTCGCGCGAGTGTCGGTGACGCTACGGCACCGAACCGGCCACTCCGTGCCGCGCTACGCGACGGGGGCGGGTACTGCGGAAATCGACGATATGGGGCTGACGACGTTCGCCCCGCACAGCACCACGCCGACGCGGGAGCCGGGCTCCGGAACCCATCGTCCGGTCAGCAGGGCCGCGAAGGGGGCGGCGACGCCGGGCTCAACGACCACGCGCAAGAGACGCCACAGCCTGGCCTGCGCGGCCAGGACGTCGTCATCGGTCACGACGACGCTACGGACCCCGTGGCGCGTGAGCGATTCCCACGGCACGGCTCCGATGGTCGCACCGAGGTGATCGGCCGCGACGCCGGAGATGGGAACGGCGACCGGTCCACCTGCCTCCAGGGCCGCTGCAAAGGATGCGGTGCCGACCGTCTCGCAGCCGATGACGGGGATACGGTCCTCGCACCAAGCGGCGGCTCCGCCGGCCAGCCCGCCACCTCCCACCGCGACGAGCATCGCGTCCAGTCCACCGTCGCCCCTGGTAGCCAGGTCAAACTCGCGGGCGACCGTTCCCGCGCCCGCCATGACCACCGGGTCGTCGAAGGCGGCGATCGAGGTAGCCTCGTGTTCCGCGAGGTAAGTGAGGGAGGCGGCGTACGCCTCCGGATAGGTCGAGCCGACTGAGTGCACGTGGGCGTTGAGATCCACGAGGCGCTCGACCTTGGACGGGTTCGCCGTGGTGGGCACAAAGATGTGAGCCTCGTGGCGGAAGCGCTGGGCTGCAAACGCGACAGCGGCGCCGTGGTTGCCGCCAGATGCGGCGACGATTCCCGCATCGGCGATCGGCTGGGTCGCCACGTAGTGCACCGCTCCGCGCGCCTTGAAGGCGCCAGTGACCTGGAGGTACTCGAGTTTGAACACGAGCGTCGCGTCGATGCCGAGCGTGTCGCCTGCGATCTCGATGACCGGGGTGAGGCGCACGTGCGGCTTGATCGCGGCGGCAGCTGCGGTGATGTCTTCGGGCGTGGGGACTCGGTGCTGATTCACGCCTCAAGTGTCCCTCTTGTGCGTCCCGTGCCGCGCGCGCGAGGTCCCGGCGTCGTACCCGCGTGGTGGAATGGGGGCGTGACCGATGCCTTTGCCGACGCCGTTGCCGCCCGCGTTCGCCATGCGGCCTTGGTTCAAGAGATCGAGGAGCATCGCGCCAGGTATTA
>JAYTGI010000232.1:0-4847 GCA_043733605.1 Demequina sp.
ACGCGCGATCCGACGTGGCCCGCGAGCAGCACGTCACGCGCGATGATCGACTCCTCGGCCACAGCGGGCCATCCCGCTAGCCCCAGTTCGGCCGAGACGTCGCCCTCGTGCATCTGGGATCCCTCGGTGAGCCGCAGATCCTGGGCGTGCTGCAGGATCGCGCCATCGAAGGACTTCACATACTCGAGCGCCCTGCGCATGATGACAGGGTCGTAGACGCAGATGCCGTCATCGCTGAAGAGACGCACGCGGGCGCGGGAGTGTGCCATGGCGCCCATCTCCGCCAGGTGCTCTCCTTTGAGCCCCACCGTGACCGCGCCCACGGGAATGACGTCGACAAGCCCGATTTCGCGGCCCCTGCTCCACACCTGTTCGACCACGCCGGCGGTGTCGGCCACGGGATTGGTGTTAGCCATCGCGTGCACGGCGGTCCAGCCGCCGCGAGAGGCGGCACGGGAGCCGCTCTCGATCGTCTCTGCGTCCTCCCTGCCAGGCTCGCGCAAGTGCGTGTGAAGGTCGACAAGGCCAGGCAAGAGCACGAGGCCCTCGGCGTCGATGCGGATAGCGCCTGCGGAAAGATCCGCGGCGTCGACGATCACTCCGTCGCGCACCGCGACAGCGGCCGCCGCCTCGCCGTTGACTTTGGCCCCCGTGATGATGAACGTGCTCACGCCTGCTCCTCTCCTGCCAACAGCAGATACAGTGCGGCCATGCGTACGGCCACCCCGTTCGCCACCTGTTCGACGATCACGGAGCGCGGGCTGTCCGCCGCCTCCGCCGAAATCTCGAGGCCCCGATTCATGGGGCCAGGGTGCATGACGATGCCGTTTTCGGCCAGGCGCGCGCAGCGAGCGGCGTCGAGACCGAACATCCGCGTGTACTCGGCGGGCGAAGGGAAGAACGCCGCTCCCCCACCCGTCATGCGTTCGCGCTGGACCCTGAGCATCATCACCGCGTCGACTGGCCGCGCGTCAAGCGCATCGTCTAGGCCGTGGAACACCTCGACCGGCCAAGCGTCCATTCCCACTGGAAGCAACGTCGGCGGCGCGACGAGCGCGACGCTCGCACCCAGAGTCGTGAGCAGGTGCATGTTCGAGCGAGCCACGCGCGAGTGCAACACGTCGCCCACGATCGCGACCCGGAGGCCGTCGAGGCCCTTGCCTTCGGTCGCCGCTCCGTCGCCGCCCATCAGGTGCTTACGCATCGTGTATGCGTCGAGCAACGCCTGGGTGGGGTGCTCGTGAGTGCCGTCTCCCGCGTTGAGGACGCTCCCGTGGAGCCATCCCCCGTGAGCGAGCTGGTAGGCCGCTCCCGATGCCCAGTGCCGCACCACCACGGCGTCGGCGCCCATCGCTTGAAGAGTCAGCGCGGTGTCCTTGAGGCTCTCGCCCTTGGACACGCTCGATCCCTTGGCCGAGAAGTTGATGACGTCGGCGCTCAGCCGCTTGGCCGCCGCCTCAAACGAAATGCGCGTGCGGGTCGAGTCCTCGAAGAAGAGGTTGACAACGGTCTTGCCGCGCAAGGTGGGGAGCTTGCGGATCTCCCTCTCTTGAGTGGCTGCCATCTGCGTCGCGGTATCGAGGATACGAATGGCGTCCTCGCGCGTCATGTCCTTGGTGCCGAGCAGGTGCTTCACTTGGCGCCACCCGTCAGGATGACGGCGTCTTCGCCGTCCGTCTCGGTAAGGTGAACGTCGACACGCTCCGACCGTGACGTCGGCAGGTTCTTCCCCACAAAGTCGGCCCTGATGGGCAACTCGCGGTGGCCCCTATCCACGAGCACGGCCAACTGCACGGCGCTCGGCCTGCCAAGGTCCTTGACCGCGTCCAGGGCCGCGCGAATCGTGCGGCCCGTGTGGAAGACGTCGTCAACCAAGACCACGACGGCTCCATCGATTCCAGCGGCGGGAAGCGTGGTCGCGCCGATGTTGCGCGTGGGATGGCGGTGCAGGTCGTCCCTGTACATCGTGATGTCGAGCGCCCCGCATCTTGCCGCCGCGTCGAAGCCTGGCTCGACCTCGGCGAGTTTCGCAGCGAGCCGTTCCGCGAGCGGGAGGCCCCGCGTCGGGATTCCAAGGAGGACGAGGCTGTCGGCGCCGCCATTGCGTTCGAGAATCTCGTGAGCAATGCGAGTTACCGCTCGCGCCATATCGGGCGCGGTCAAGACGATGCCAGTCACTGGCCAACTCCTTCTCCGCCTCACTGGACGGTTCTTAAAGGGTGTTGCTACAGACTAGCCGAGGTCAGGCAGTACCCGCCGCGTCACGCGCGATGCTGCCAAGGACTCCGTTGATGAAGGTCGGCGAATCGTCCGTGGACAAGTCGGCAGCGAGCTCGACCGCCTCGTCGATCGCGACGGCCGCGGGCACCTCGTCGTTGAAGACGATCTCCCAGGTGGCAACCCTTAAGACCGCCCTGTCGACGGCGGGCATCCGGTCCATTGTCCATTCCTTCGCGGCCTCCGAGATCAGGGTGTTGATGCTCAGCCACTGGTCGATGACGCCGCGCACAATGTCGATGCCGTATTGAGGAACAGGCGTCTCGCGCCCCGAATTGGCGATGCGCTCCGCGAGCACGTCGGAGAGGTTCGCGCCCCGCTGATCGGCCTCGAAGATGACGTCGATTGCCCTCTTGCGCGCCTTGGTACGGGCCGCCATCTAGTCGTTCACGCGACCCTGGTATTCACCGGTACCCGTGTTGACCTTGACCTTGGTGCCCACTTCGAGAAACAGCGGCACCTGGATTTCCCTGCCTGTCGAGAGCGTCGCAGGCTTGGTGCCGCCGCTCGAGCGATCGCCCTGCAGGCCGGGCTCGGTGTAGGTGACCTCCATGACGACCGACGCTGGCAGTTCCACAAAGAGCGGGTTGCCGTTGTGCGTCGCGATCATGACCTTCTCGTTCTCGATCAGAAAGTCCTTCGCATCGCCCAGGACGGTGGGCGTAATGAGTATCTGGTCGAAGGTGTCTGGGTCCATGAAGATGTAGTCGGTGCCGTCGTTGTACAGGTACTGCATGTCGCGGCGGTCGACCGTCTCAAACTCGAGCTTGGTGCCGGCGTTGAACGTCTTGTCGACCACCTTGCCCGTCATCACGTTCTTCATCTTGGTGCGCACGAACGCGCCACCCTTGCCTGGCTTCACATGCTGGAAGTCGATGATCGTCCAGAGGTTGCCGTCGAGGTTGAGAACGGATCCATTCTTGATGTCATTCGAGGTCGCCACGATATTCCTTGCTTTCGGTTCAAAAGGCCGTCGGCAAGTCTAGCCGATGCGGTGGGCAACGGCCTGAAGCGCGAGCCGGTATGAATCGACGCCCAGCCCGGCGATTATCCCTGTGGCCACGCCGGAGATCACCGAGGTATGCCTGAATTCCTCGCGCGTGTGCGGGTTGGTCAGGTGCACCTCGATGAGAGTGAGGCCCGCCGCGGTCACGAGCGCGCACGCGTCGCGCAGCGCGTAGGAGTAGTGAGTGAACGCCGCCGGATTCAGGATCACGTGCCAGCCGTTGTCGACCGCCTCGTGCATCCAGTGCACAAGATCGGTCTCGTCGTCTGACTGCCGCACGGTCGCCTCGAGGCCCACGTGCGATCCCCATTCCATTACCAGGGCCGCAAGCTCGTCGTGAGTGGTAGAGCCGTACTTGTCGGGTTCGCGCGTACCAAGCCGGCCCAGATTTGGGCCGTTCACCACGAGGACGTTGCTCATGCGTCCAGCGTAGCGGGGAGCACGTCCACGACGTGGCCCTGCGCGCGTCGCCGTCAGATCCACGCAATTTTGACGAAGGTACCCGTACTGGCAGTCGCGCACGATAACCTGCACGTGTGACCGAGCCCAGCAAGAGCGCCCCATTGTCCGCGCTCGTCGACGCGGCCCGTCGATATGGGACGTGGGGCTTACTAGGAGCCGTCGTCTTGGTCCACCTGGTGATCGCCGCGCAATCCGTTGGCCCGATGTATCTGTTTGACGAGGTGGGCTATCTCGCTGGCGCCAACGTGATCGCGGGGCATGGTCTGGATACAACGAGCCTGGACTGGTCGTTGTGTGGCTCGAGCTACTCGGTAGGGTATTCCGCCGCGCTCGCTCCGCTGTGGTGGCTACCAATCTCGCCCGTGGCCCTCTATCAAATCGCCGCTTACGTGAGCGCGGCGATCGGCGCCGCGGTGATGTGGCCCGCAAGCATGCTGGCGCGCAGGTTTGGGGCAACGCACGGAATCGCGCTGGCCATCGGAGCGCTCGTGAGCCTCGTCCCTGCTCGCGCGCTCCTCGACAACTATGTGATCGCCGAGAATCCGCTCACGCTGCTTGTCGTTTGCTCCGCTGTACTGGCCTGGCGCATCGCTGACCGCGACAGGCTCCGCGACTACATTGCGTTCGGAGTGACTACCGGGCTGGCGGCGGCCGTCCATGCGCGGGCACTTCCCCTCGTTGCCGTGGCCGTTGTTTGGGTCGTGTTGCGATGGGTGGTCCGTGCGTCGTCCGCTCGCGCGGCGTTGGCGACTGCGGTGCCCGCGATCGTCTTGAGCGTTGGCGGCTTTTTTGCACAGCGGGCCATGGGCTCTTCCATCTTCGCATCGGACGATCGCGTGGGTGACCTGCTCGGCGGCGTCACCCCGGCCGGCATCGCCAAGGTCATTCTTGGTCAAGGCTTCACTCAGGTCGTTTCGTGGTCCCTGCTGACGATGCTTGGGATCCTTGCGTGCGCCGTGTACGCGCGCCGCGCCTTGCGTTCAGACGGTCGCCTCGGTCTTGCCAGCGCGTGGTGGTGGCTCGGCACGATGGCCGTCGTCCAGGCGGCGTTCTTCGTCGCCGTACTCGCCGCCTCATCGGATCTGGGCGCACGGTTCGACAT
>JAYTGI010000233.1:0-28518 GCA_043733605.1 Demequina sp.
GGCAGTGACTCCAAGTTCCCTAACGAGGGCCAACACGTCCGCTCGGAAGCCGTCGGCGTCGGCCGTCGCATGCCCCGGCTCGTAGATGCCCGTGTACACGCAGCGGCCCAGGTGCTCCACGAAAGTCCCGAAGACGCGACGATCAATCGGGCCGATGCCTGCCGAGGAATCGACCGTCACACGAGTTTCTGCCATGGTGCGCTCCTTGCCGGTGTGCGGCTTCGCTCCACCCGTAGGTGACTCTAACGGCGTGGACGTGGGACCCTGTCAACCTGGACGGGAGCGTCGCTCGCTGTCACTGTGTCGTCCAAAGTCACCGTGTCGTTCAAAGTCACTGTGTCGTTCAAAATCACAGCGGAGGTAGTCATGGAACCCATCATCGCGACGGTACTCGTCATCGGAATGGTTGGCGGGGTCGGCGCGTGGGTCGTTCTTGACGGGCGCAAGCGCAAGGCGGCCACCGCGGCGCTCGCCGCTCCGCTTTCCGAAAGGGGCTGGACGTTGACGGCCCGCGGGGACCAGGTGGCCGCGGGGCTTTCCGTGGTGCCCTTCGGTGCGGGAAGCCAACGACGCTGCGAGGACGTCATTCAGTCGCGGGACAAGGGCATCGTGTCGTTCACCTACAGGTGGACCACCGGGTCGGGCGAGCACAAGAATCACCACACGCGGCGGGTGACGATGCTCCTCGGGGGACCCAAGCTTCCCAAGCTCGAGGTCGACGCTGACACGGTCGTCGCGAAGCTGCGGGCGGCCGTGTCAGGCGGCGACCACAACGTGGAGCTGGCCGAGTTCAACAAGGCGTGGAGCGTGCGTGCGACGGACGAACGCGTTGGCCACGCGGTGATCCACCCGCTCATGATCGATCGCTTCATGAAACCCGACCTCGTGGGCAGGTCCGTCTTCTTCGAAAAGGGACGCATCGGCTTGGTGGACTACGTGGTCAAGCTCGAGGACATCGTGATCCACGCCGATGCCGCCGTGGCGACCTTGCACGATATCGATCGGTTGATTCCGGAGCTCTTGCGCGCCGAGTTTGCTTAGGAAGGCGCTGCAAACCCCGACCGGCACGCCCACGCCGCATGGAAAATCGCGACCAATCACGACTCCATCTCGATAGGCTTGCGGCCATGACCTTACCGACTCCCCGCGAGCAACTGCGTGGCCTCATCACGGAATTGGCCGTGGTGCGCGGCCGCGTGACCTTGGCCTCGGGCAAAGAGGCCGACTACTACGTCGATCTGCGCCGCATCACGCTCCATCACACGGCGGCGCCGCTCGTGGGTCACCTCTTGCTGGACACCCTCGAGGAGGCAGGCTTCGGCGCCGCCGACATCGACGCGGTGGGCGGCCTGACCCTCGGCGCCGACCCTGTCGCCGCCGCGCTACTGCACGCGGCCGCCTCGCGAGGTCTTGAGCTCGATGCCTTCGTGGTGCGCAAGGAGCCGAAGGCGCACGGGCTGCAGCGACGCGTCGAGGGTCCAGATGTGGCAGGAAAGACCGTGGTGGCCGTCGAGGACACCTCGACCACAGGCGGATCGGTTCTCACGGCCGTCGAGGCGCTTCGCGAAGCCGGTGCCAACGTCGTCGCAGTGGCCGTGATCGTCGATCGCGACACCGGCGCGCGAGAGAAGGTCGAGGCGGAGGGTCTGCCGTATCTGTACCTCTACGGCCTCGCGGACCTCGGTCTGGACTAGCCATGTGGTCATCGAGCCTGTTCACTCCGCGCAACGCGATGCGTAGCGGTGCGGGCGTGCTTGGAGCCTTGGCGTGCTTGGCCTTGTTTCTGTTCCCGCTGACCCGGCTCACCTGGGTTCTCGTTCTGGCCGCACTCGTGGCATTGGGTGCGGGGGTGCTTGCCTCGGAACGTGGCGATAGGCGCGCGCGCGCCGAGGCCATGAAGTTCGCAAGCCTCAACAACTGGACCTTCGAGGGGCAACGCAACGGCCTCTTCGCCATGCTGACCACGCCGCCGTTCAATGCCACCGAGGCGTCCTACTCCGCCGTCGTTTCGGGACAATTTGGTGGGCACGAGTGCTTCGACGGCGTGTACAAGTGGAGCAAGCGGATCGACGACGACAACTCCATTTCCGGCAAACACCGCATCGCGGCGGTGCGCCTCCCCGATGAACTTCCGCGTCTTGTGTTGGTACCGGAAGGGCTGGCGTCGCGCGTCGCGAAGGCCTTTGGCGGTGCGGACATGGAATTCGAGTCGAGTTCTTTCAATCGCTCGTGGCGCGTTCTCGCAGACGACCGTCGGGTAGCGTCCGAGATGCTGAGCCCGCGCGTGCTGGCCAAGCTCGAGGCCATGGGGTCCAAGGCGCCTCTCATCTTCGAAAGGGGATGGGGTGTGCGCATCGATGACGACTCCAAAGGGATCGATTCGCTCGCAGAGCGTCTCAGCGGGATCCTGGCCGTCGCGCGCTTCCTGCCGCAGCACACGATGGAGGATCATGGGCGTCTCGCCAACTCGATCGGGCCGCTTCCATCCGTGAACACACCCGGCGCCCTCATCGGCGGTTACACAGCAGCGAGGCTTGAGGCGGATGAGGAATATCTGCGCTCGGCCAAGCCGCTCAAGCAACAAAAGTGGATCGATCGCACGCGTAGCCGCCAGAATCCCACTGCCCCCCCACAAAGTGGGACCTGACGTGCCCGCGCGCCGCACGCTATCCGATATAGCATCGGCCCCATACCAATTGAGGGAGACTTCGTGAGTATCACCGGCGCACTGCCCGTCATCATCACCGTGGCCGTTGTGGCCATCTTCGCCCTGTGGGCCGTTGCCCAGTACAACGCCCTCGTGCGCCTGCGGAATCTGGTCCAGGAATCGTGGAAGCAGATCGACGTCGAGCTGCAGCGCAGGCATGACCTCATTCCCAACCTGGTCGAGACGGTCAAGGGCTACGCGAAGCACGAGAACGAGACTTTCGAGGCCGTTACGGCGGCCCGCACCGCGGCGGCGACGCCTGGCTCCACCGTGGCGCAGCAGGCGGCTCAGGAGAATGTGCTGACGCAGGCGCTTGGGCGCCTGTTCGCCGTCGCAGAAGCGTACCCGGACCTCAAGGCGAACATCGGCTTCCAGCAGTTGCAGCAGGAACTGACCAACACCGAGGACCGCATCGCCGCAGGCCGGCGGTTCTACAACGCGAATGTGCGTGAGTTCAACACCAAGATCGAGGTCTTCCCAACCAACGTGATCGCAGGGATGTTTAAGTTCACCAAGGCCGAGTACTTCGAAGTGGACGACCAGGCCGTGCGAGCAACGCCCGAGGTGAAGTTCTAGGTCCAGGGAACCGCGGGGCGATCGTGGGGCGCGACCTCGAATCCTCGACCGTGGCACTCAACGCCTTGCCAGTGGAGATTGTCGTCCTTCTCGTGCTCGCATTCGCGGCCATCGTCGGAGCCTTCGTGTACATGGTGCGCGCCTCACGCCGCCATTTCTGGCCGCACATTTCAACGGTCGCCCTCAGGGTTAGTCCTCCGGAAGCGCTGCGGTGGCCTTGCGCGCGTCGAGCCTGTGCTTGATCCACTCGACCGCGATGGGGAGCATTGATACTGCGACCACCAGCAAAAGCGCGACATCGATGTTGTTCTTGACCACGTCGAAGCGGCCAAGCCAATAGCCGAGCATCGTGACGCCCACTCCCCACACGAGAGCGCCGATGGCGTTGAAGCGCACAAAACGCGCGTACGACATCTTGCCGACGCCTGCCGCCACGGGGATGTACGTGCGCACGAAGGGCACAAACTGAGCGAGCACGATGGCGCGCCCGCCGTAGCGCTCGAAGAAGGCGTGCGTGCGGTCCACGTACGCCTTCTTGAAGAAGCGTGAGTCCGGGCGGTTGAAGATCTTGGGGCCACTGAGGCGCCCGATCCAGTATCCGGACTGCGGGCCGATGAATGCGGCGACGCCGATGATTGGCGCCACGACCCAGATGGGAAGGTGAATGGCCTGAGTTCCCGTGAATAGTCCTGCGGTGAACAACAGCGAGTCGCCTGGAAGGAACGGGAAGAGCAGTCCCGTTTCGACGATGATGACGACGCAAATCGCCGCCAGCGCCCACGTCCCGTAGCGGCCGATGAGGTCGTTGAGGAGCGTGTCCGCGTTGAGCCAGCTGGGGCCGAGCGTGGGGAGCATGGTGGTAAGCACGCGCCTAGGCTACGCGGCCCACATGAGAATCACATGATTTCTGCTCAATCTCTGCGGCGGAATGAGAACGTCCAAAGCCTGGGACAATGCGGTCATGGCCACCATCGGTACACCCCTCAGCCCCCACGCGACGCGTGCCCTGTTGCTTGGCGCTGGCGAGTTGGGCAAGGAGCTCGCGATCGAACTGATGCGCCTTGGCGTCGAGGTCATCGCTTGCGATCGCTACGCCGATGCGCCCGCGATGCAGGTCGCACACCGCTCCCATGTGGTCGACATGCTCGACGCGGATGCGCTGCGCGCAGTGGTGGCGTTCGAGAGCCCGCACCTTGTCATTCCCGAGATCGAAGCCATCGCGACAGAGGCATTGGCCGACATCGAGGCTGGCGGCGTCACGGTAGTGCCGACCGCGCGGGCGACCAGGCTCACGATGAACCGCGAGGGAATCCGCAGGCTCGCCGCCGAGGAGTTGGGCCTGCCCACCTCGCCCTACCGATTTGTCGATTCATTCGCGGATCTCGAGGCGGCCGTTGCCGAGGTGGGACTCCCGTGCGTCGTCAAGCCCGTGATGTCGTCGTCCGGCAAGGGGCAGTCCGTCGTGCGCGACGCGAGTGAAGCGGCGCACGCGTGGGACTACGCGATGGAAGGCGCGCGGGCGGCAGGCACTGTCGTGATCGTGGAGGGCTTTGTCGCCTTCGACTACGAAATCACCTTGCTCACCGTTCGCCACGCGGGAGGCACCACGTATCTGGATCCGATAGGGCACACCCAATTTGATGGTGATTATCGCGAATCCTGGCAACCCCAGCCGATGTCCGATGCCGCGCTTTCGGCCGCGCGTCGCGTCGCGGGCGCGGTCACCGACGCGCTGGGCGGTTGGGGCGTCTTTGGCGTTGAGTTATTTGTGTGCGGCGACGAGGTGCTGTTCTCCGAGGTCTCGCCGCGTCCACACGACACGGGGCTCGTCACGCTCGTGTCACAGGAGCTGAGCGAGTTTGCACTGCACGCGAGGGCGATCCTGGGCCTGCCGGTGCATGAAACTCCGAGCTTCCCTGCGGCATCGTGCGCGGTCTTGGCGGAGGGCAGCGGCGTGCCCGTATTCCACGGCGTTGACGACGCGCTCGCGGCCCCAGGCACCGACCTGCGACTCTTCGGCAAGCCCAGTGTGGAGGGCAGACGCCGCGTGGGCGTGACGCTCGCGCGCGCGATAAACCCTGGCGTCGGTGTCGGTGTCGGTGTCGGTGTCGGTGTCGATGTCGACGCGGCCAGGGCGACGGCACGAGCATCGGCCGCCGCGCTGACTGTTGAACTGCAGCCGATGGAACTCCCGTGACGGATGCGGGCGGCGAGCAGCGTGAGCACGACTCCGATACCGAACCCAGCCACGGCGTCGGACCGTGGGAGGGCGACCCGCCGGCGCACGAGCGGTACGACCCCGACCTGCTGCGCGAAGGCGACAGGCGCAACGTGGTCGACCGCTACCGGTATTGGCGTCACGACGCGATCGTGGCCGACCTGGATGCGCGGAGGCACCCGTTCCATGTCGCGATCGAAAACTGGCAACACGACTTCAACATCGGTTCGGTGGTGCGCACGGCCAACGCGTTCGCGGCCCGCGAGGTCCACATCGTGGGCAACAAGCGCTGGAATCGGCGCGGCGCGATGGTCACCGACCGCTACCAGCATGTGCGTCATCACCCCACGGTCGAGGAGTTTGTGACGTGGGCACATGCCGAGGGCCTCGCCGTCATCGGCATCGACAATCTGCCAGGCTCGGTGCCGCTCGAGACCTACGCGCTTCCCACGGCATGCGTGCTCGTGTTCGGCCAGGAGAGCGTCGGCCTGACGGACGCCGTGAGGGAAGCGGCCGACGCGACGCTCGCGATCGCTCAATATGGCTCGACGCGCTCGATCAACGCGGGGGCGGCCGCGGCCGTTGCCATGCATGCCTGGGTGCGGCAGCACGGTGACCTTGAGGCCGGTCATCGGGGCTGAGCCGAAATTGCGCGCGGGGGTTTGGTCGAGCGCGCTGGGAGCCGTCGTAGTAGTCGCGGCTGCGACCGTAGCGGTCGATGCGCCCACGCAGGCTGAGGCCAGGTCGCTCGATCGCTTGGTACGAGACCCACGGACCGCTATCGCGAGCGGTACGTCCGCCGCGAGCCCCCCATCGTGGGCACGGGAACGGGAGCGACGGGTTGGCTACGGTCTCTCGCTCACGACCGCGAGAGGCCGGACTTGCTGCCGTCGGCCACCGCGCCGAGCCTTGCGTGGTTGGTGAGGGAAGCGTGGCCCTCGCCGTGTACTGACGCCAAGTTGACGTCAGGCGCGTTCTCGGCGCCCGAGGCGCTGGCGCTCACGGTGCAAAGCGAGTCACTCATCGTGCTGGGCGACGGAATCGAATCCGACCGCCTGGTGATCACTCACGGTCAGCGGCTCGAAGTCGGGGTGTCTGGGCGTCGATTGCGACGTGTGGCTGATCCGGCTCGTCGGGACATTGCCCGCTAAAACATTGCCCGCTAAAACACTGCCCGCTAAGCCACTGCCCGCTAAGCCACCACCGGCTATGCCTTGCGGCGTCCGAACGACGAGGCCAGTGCGAGTGCCACACCCACCAGCAACAGGATGAGCCGCACTGAGAACTCGATGGAGTCGGAGCGGAGCATGTCCACCAACTGAATGAGCGCGATGGTCCCCGCGACAACGGCCGCGTAGCCAGTGGCGAGGCGGTTGGACATCAGGGAGAACGCGATGACCGCGAGTCCGGCGATGAACAGGATGAGTGGCACAGTTTCCTTGATGGCCGCACCGGAGAACGTGATCGTGTTGCCGGTAAGGAACACCGCAACGGCAATGCAGAGGCCGCCGATGACGCCCAGAAATGTGTTGCTTCTCATGACAGCCTTTCCACGGCATGGGCGGGCACATCGTTGCGCTCGCTGCTTAGACATTAGGCCCAACGCCCCCAAAGCGATAGAAGCAATCTGGGGCGCCGCGCGACAAGGTACGCGGTGCCGCGCAGCGTCAGCGCCACAGTACTTCCGCCAAGGCCCGGGGCCTTATCAGCGTCGTCGCGGGTGGCACTCTCGCGCCGCCGACTCCGGTGACTCCGCCGCCGTCGACTCCTGCTGCGGCTCCGTCGGCGCCGCGTCTCGGGCAGGATTCACCTTGCTCGCTTACCCTCAAGAGATGTCCCGCAGCGTGACCCGCACCCCGCAGCAGCGCCTCATCTTGGCCATCGCGATCACGGCCAGTTTTGTCGCGTTCCTCGACTCGAGCGTGGTGAACGTGGCGCTGCCGTCGATCGTGGAGCAACTCGGCGGCGGCCTCACCACCCAGCAGTGGACGGTCGACGCATACCTCCTGACGCTCGGATCGCTCATCCTTGTCGCGGGTTCCGTGTCCGACGCCTTCGGCCGCCAGCGTGTGCTGAGGATCGGCCTGGTCCTGTTTGGGATCGCCTCGGTGGCGATCGCCGCGGCTCCCACCTCCGGGGTGTTGATCGCAGCCAGGCTTTTGCAAGGCGTCGCCGGAGCGATGCTGGTGCCGTCCTCGTTGGCGCTCATCATGTCCGCCTTCGACGGCGCCGAGCGTGGCCGCGCCATTGGCACCTGGACAGGCGCCACGTCGGGAGCGTTCGTTGCAGGCCCACTCCTGGGCGGACTCGCGGTGGACCTCGCGTCATGGCGGTGGGCGTTCCTCATCAACGTGTTGCCGATTGCGGTGGCGATGTACCTTCTGGCGCGGGTGGAGGCCCGCGACGCCCGCAGCGACAACGCCCACGTGGACGTGGTCTCGGCAGCCCTATGCGCCCTGGGCCTCGGTGGGGCCGTGTTCGCGCTGATCGAGCAGCCCAACCTCGGGTGGGGCGACCCCGCCGTGTGGGGCACGGGTCTAGGGGGAGTCGCCGTGTTCGTCTGGTTCGTCTGGCGCCAGTCGCGCATCGCCCGGCCGATGCTCCCGCTCGGCCTCTTCGCGGCGCGCAACTTCGCGTGGGGCAACGTGTCCACGCTGCTGGTCTACGGAGCGCTGGGCCTCAACGGCTTTGTGGTGTCCGTGTATTTGCAAGAGCGCGCCGGTCTCACCGCGACAGCCGCGGGCCTGTCCACGATGCCCATCACCCTGGCGCTCATCCTGCTGAGTTCCCGCGCGGGCGCCGAAGCCGGGCGCATCGGGCCGCGGCTTTTCATGACCCTGGGACCGCTCGCGATGGCTGGTGGCGCGCTGCTGATGCTGACGGTCTCCGAGCCGTTCTACTACTGGTCGCAGCTTCTGCCAGGGATTGTGCTGTTTGGTGTGGGACTGGCTCTGACGGTCTCGCCATTGACCGCCGCAGTGCTTGGTGCCGTCGACCCCGTACGCTCCGGCATCGCTTCTGCGGTCAACAACGCGGTGGCTCGTGTCGCAGGGCTGGTGGTGGTGGCCGCCCTTGGCGCAGTGGTGGGGGGCGAGCTTGACCTCGCGGGATTCCACCGCGCAATGGCATTCACGGCTGTGCTGCTCGCGCTGGGCGGCATCGCGTCCTGGGTGGGCATCCGTAACACCTCGGTGGCCCAAGCAGATGAAGCGGTCTCGCCCTAAAGCGCTTTCGCCCGAAGGTGGTCTAGCGTGTCACGTCGAGCGCAGCGTCGGTGAGGCTTGCGAGTTCGGAGGCTCCGATGCCTGGCCATCCGTGCAAGAGGTCGAGCCACTCGCCTGGAAGAGCGCTCGCGCCAACGAGAGCACCCGCGAGGGAGCCTGCGATCGCGGCGACGGTGTCGGTATCTCCCGCCGCGTTGATCACGTCTTCAATCGTGGCGAGGTACGGGGCGAGGTCGCCCCGCGTCCACGAAACCCTTGTGGCTCCTGCGGTTGCGAGGGCAGACACGGCCTCTTGGAACGCGTGCACCACCCACCCGTTGTTAGGGAAGGCGTCGGGTTGAGCCGAGCTAGCCTCGCGCACCAGCTCCTGCCAGCGCGGTCGTCTGTCCTCCGGAAGCGCAGCAAGGGCCGCCTGCCAGTTGACGGCACCGTCCAGAATCGCCGACCTCACTGCGAGTGACCAGACCACGCAAGCATCGCCGGCGTCGGCGTCAAAGTGAGTGAGGTTGCTGACGGCCCGGGCCGCTGCCGCGGTACGCGCGGCGCCGTCGGGAGCGTCGAGATACGCGAGCGCCACGGGAGGCGTCCGCATGAGAGCGCCGTTCCCCGCGGATCTGCCGGTCTCTTGGTGCAGGTTGTACGCGGAGATTCTGAGGTCGACCGCGCTCGGCTTGGTCATCTCGGACAGCACGCGGCGCGTCTGCACACCCACGTCCTTGGCGTCCTTGGCCCAGCCCCACCACACCACCCCGATGCGGTCGAGGGTCTTGTCCGAGGTGAGTTCGCCGCAGCGGGAGATGGCTTCGAGGACCGGCACGGCCATCGAGGTGTCGTCCGTCCACTCGCCCGGCGTCCGGGCGTGGGCCCCGCCTCCGGGAAGGTCGCCCGCGGTTCCGTGAAGCGTGATTCCGGGCGACGAGGTGCTGAATTCATAGGGTGCACCCAGTGCGTCGCCCAAGGCTGCGCCCAGGATTGCGCCCACCGCGCGGTCCCGTTGCTCGACAGACAACTGCGTCATGCGAACAGCCTGGCACTACTTGAGCCACAAGCCTGCTGAAAACGCGGGCGGATTTTGACGCGCGATGGCGCGCGTTAGGCGAGAAACTCCCTCGCCTCGCTCTCGCGAGTCGCGAGGATTCGCCCAAACCACGCGAGCGGGTCCTTGAGTGTCGAGTAGGGGTGGCCACCGCATCGGCCGCGCAAGAGTTCGAGGGCCCGTATCACGGCCTCCGCCTCTTCCCCGTCGCGAGGAGGCGCCACGAAGAGGAAGGCACCGACCCCGACCACGTCATCCGGATCGAGTTCGTCTGGAAGTGCGCGCACGTAGTGCAGGAAGAGCCTAGAGAAGTCGATTCCCGCGCGAGCGGGCATGTGCGACAGACCGAGATTGTGGTCGTTGATGAGGCGCTCGGCCTCGGCAGAGGCGGCCAGAGACTGGGCAGGGTGCCCCGCAGGTGTTCCGGTAACCGCGTCCGCGACGAACTCGAAAAGCAAGGCGTAGGAACCAGCCCATACGGGCAGAAGCCCGTTGAATGCCGCGTCGGCCGCGAGGAAGTTCCACCGCTCGCGTGCCTGCGCCTCGGAAAAGCGACGCATGATTTCGTCCTTGCCCAACCGCAGCCCGCGCGCGAGGTCGATGCGCGGGATCCACGGAAGGATCTCATCGGGGTAATGGGAACACGCGTTGAGTAGAAAGCTCTCCGCGTCGGCAAGCACCACGGAATAGCGTTCGGTTTCGAGTGGAGTGATATCGAACAGGCGCCTGCCATTGCGGATCCGGCGCGCATCCCTGACCTTCGCGGCGCCCACGAGTCCCGCGATGTTTGCGGATGGGGCTTCGCGGTACCACCGCTGTAAGTGTTCGGAGGTCACGGGGCTATTGGTGTGGGATACGGCGCGATAGACGTAGTTGCGGTCTCTACGGGGGAGTTTGGCGAGTGTTCGCGGGTTGGCCGAGCCGTTCATGATCGGCGCGACGAACGACGTCCACGCCGGATCATGCATGAAGTCAACTGGCAGCGCTCCGCCGCCGGCCACACCGGACGCTTCGGGGTCCGGCTTCTTGGCTCCTCCGAATCTCATGGAGAGACTCTACGACGCAATTCGCGAAGCGCAAGGGCGGCGGAAGGCGACCGTCGGCCGTGACCACCACCACGCCCGGCGCGCAGACCGGGGCGCAGACCTGCGTCGCAATTGTTCGCGCTAGCTGGTGATCACGCCTGCGATCGCGAGCGGGAAGAGCACGAGGAGGAACAGGGCATCGAGGCCATGGAACAGCGCACCCATCCAGTAGGACCGGTAGCGCTTGGTGATATACGCATAGATCCAGTCGGTGAGGATCATTTGTGGCATCAGCCAAATGACATGAACGTGGTAGGTCGCGAAGAGCAGTCCGTTGACGAGGACATCGAAGCGACCGAACGCGCCGCGCATCTTGGGAAGCAGGATGCCGCGGAAGATCAGTTCCTCACCGACGAGGTAGTTGCCAAGGATGAGCACCACAAGTATTCCCATGAGCCACCATTGGCCCACAATCTCGGGCACCGCGAGGTTCGCGATGAGTCCAAACGCCGGTGGGTTGAGCGCGGGCAGCGCGTCCGTAAGCAGGTCGTTGGCGGGCTGCAGAATCTCGGAGGCGTCTAGCGCGAGGTAGAGCACCGCCACCACCACGGCCCACCACAGGTAGCGCTTGCGAGCCCGCCCGGTGCGCGGACTCAGGGGAGCGCGGAGCCACAGCCTGCGCTTGAGTCCCTCCCAGGTGAAGGGTCGCACCTCACTGCGCAAGAGCAGCAGGGCAAGCACCGACTGCCACACGAGGCCCGCCGTCGCGATGAGTAGCCAGCCGATGCCAGGTACTTCCATGCGGCCCACGAGAAAGGCCGGTGTGATCCACCAGAGGCCCAAGCCCATCGGAAGCGCACTTGCCGCCCAGATGGCCAGGATCTTCCAAACCGGATACTGCTCGGCGTCGGTGAGGTCGCGTGCGGACACGGACCGTTCGTGTCGGGTCACGGTGGACTGGCTCATGGGGGTTCCTCCCGTCTGTCGCGCTCGTGGTGTTTGCGATCACGACGCTACGGAAGACGTGGAGGAGCCGGAACCCTCGGCAAGGGGGTCTTCGGCGCAGGGCCGTCGCTCCCGTGGGTGAGGCGAGACTCAGGGTGACCCTGAGACGGCGTGCGCCCAGGCTCCTATCAAAACCAGATCTGCCTCTTGGTGAATTCTTAGAATCGCCGTGTCTACTGGGAGTTGAAGCGGCCCGGCACCCCCCTCGGCCGGGCCGCTCTCCATTTCTTGGCTCGTGAACCACGGCCCGATGGAAGTCCACGTAGCGCCGAAGTCGCTCGCACGTGGGTCGCGGACTTTTCGAAAACCATCCCATTGTCAATCCTGAGATGTCTAGAATGAGGTGACGCGGTCCGGCGAACCCCCCTCTGCCGGGCCGCGTCCTTATGCCCCGTTCTTGGAGAGCGTGGACGTGCGACGTCTGCTAGGCGTCGGTGAGCAAACGTGCGATCCAAGCGCCGCGGTCATCCGCGTGAGTCCGGTAGAGCGACGGACCGTAGCTGACCCTCGCCACTCCCATCGCGGCCCAGGTCTGCGGGTGAGGACCGTCTGCGGTGCCGAGCAGGCTCACGGAATGCCAACCGAGTTCGCTCACGAGCGCCGCCACCACGTCGGGATCGGTCAATCCGGGGA
This sequence comes from Demequina sp., assembly GCA_043733605.1. Classification (GTDB taxonomy): domain Bacteria; phylum Actinomycetota; class Actinomycetes; order Actinomycetales; family Demequinaceae; genus Demequina. The sequence goes on from JAYTGI010000233.1 coordinate 12,425, forward strand.
CGAACACGCAAGCGGCGCCCGATGTGAGGAACGCCTTGCCTCGTGCCACGGCCTCGTCGAAGCGGAGCGAAGGGTCGATGCCCTCCTTGAGGTACACGTCGGTGCGGGCGTTGAGCACCAGGTCGACTCCCTCGGCGGCCGCCCCAGCGAGTGCCGCATCCATCAACGCGACGGAGGGACCAAGGGGACGGAGTTGGTCCTCGATGTTTGCGCCCACTGCGCCCACTCCCACCGCGCGCCGCACGGTGGTGAACGCATCGCCATAGCCGGCCTCGAGGTCGGCCGTCACCGGCACCGTCGCCGCCGCGGTAATGGTCGCCAGGGCCGAGATGGCCACGTCGACGGTCATGTCTTCGCCGTCGAGATGCCCAAGCGTGTGCGCGATGGCCCAACTACTCGTGGCGATGGCCTGAGCGCCCATCGCCTCGATCATGCGGGCGGAATCCGCATCCCACGCATTCGGCAAGGTCAAGACCGCCGCCTCGCGATGCAGGGCGAACAACGTCGCCGCCTGTTCGCGCAGGTCTCGCGTGGGGTACTGAAGGCGGGAACCGGTCGGGTCGGTGTGCGTCACGCGGACCCCTCTCTCATGCTTGGCCGTGCCAGAAGTTCGGCGAATGCCGCGGCGGCGGGCGCGGGATCCGCTGCCGTCGAAACGAAGATATCCCTGAAAGTAGCAGGGGATGTGGGTGCCGTGACGATGCCTGCGACATCTGGACTGGCGTCGAGCGCCATGCGAGGCAAGAGGGCAACACCCAGGCCCTCTGCGACGAGTCGCTGAACGGTGACGTAGTGCTCGGTGATGAAAGCGATCGTCGGGGTGAACCCCGCATCGTCCGCGTGCGCCCTGAGGTGCGCCTGACAGAGAATGCAGCCCGAGATCCACGTGTCGTCCGCCAGCGCCGCCATGGGCACGGGGTTGCGGTGGGCCTGTGGGTGGTGCTCGGGGAGCACCGCCAGGTATTCGTCGCGCGCGAGCCAGCGCACGGGCAGATCGTCTGGAGGCGGCGTGGGCCCATCCGCGAAGCCCACGACAAGGTCGGCCTTTCCCGCCCGCAACAGGTCGAGCGCCTCATCCGTCTCGGTCTCGACTAGCCCAATCTCGACGCCTGGGTAGGTGCGGTGGAAGTGTGCGAGCGGGACGGGCAGCGCCATCGCGCAATACGACGTGAACGCGGCGATTCGCAATTGGCCGACGCTGAGGTCTGTGTGGCGCACGAGGGATCGCTCTGCCTCGTCGAGGCTCGCGGCGATCGCGTCGGCGTGGCGCACGAGGTCCTCTCCCGCAGGAGTGAGCTTGGTGACGCGACCCACGCGCGCGGTGAGCGCCATGCCCGATTGCCTCTCGAGGGCGGACAGGTGGTGCGCGACGGTGGGCTCGCTGAGGCCAAGCGCGCGCGCCGCGGCAGCCTTGGAGCCTCCCCTTGCCACCTCGCGCAGAATGAGGAGTCGTTCAACATCGATCATGAGACCATCATGGCATCGAGGTGTGAGTATCAAAAGAGCGATCTAGTCACAGTGTGCATGCGGCCTCACGATAGAAATCATGATGAACATCGCCACCCGCGCCGCATTTGATCGCGTGCCCGGATACCTGAACACCGCGAGCGTCGGCTTCCCTCCGCGCGCCGCGGTCGCGGCTCTCCACGAAGCCGCGCTCTGGTGGGGCTCGGCGACCTGCAACCCGGCAGCCATGGACCCCGTCGTCGAACGCGCACGCGCCGCCTACGCGGCCATCGTCGGTTCGAGTCCACGAGACGTGGCAATTGCCGGTTCGGTGTCGCAAGTGGTCGGCATGGTCGCGGCCTCTCTGCCCGACGGCGCACGCGTGCTGGCGGTCGAGGACGATTTCACGTCGGTGATCTTCCCGTTCCTGGCGGACCCTCGCCTGTCGGTCGAACTCGTGCCGTTCGGTCGACTCATCGACTCGATCAGGCCGGGTGTCGACCTGGTGGCTACGTCGTCGGTCCGATCCAATGACGGCGCCGTGGTTGACCAGCAGGCGCTCGCAGCCGCGGCCGGCGCCGTGGGGGCCCGCACTCTTCTTGACGCGACCCACGCCGCAGGGTGGCTTCCCACGAACGCGACGCAGTTCGATGTGGTCGTAGCGGCCGGATACAAGTGGCTGCTGACACCGCGAGGGATCGCGTTCGCGGCGATACGCCCTGACTCGTCGTGGCTGCGTCCGGTGTTCGCGAGCTGGTACGGCACCGACGACCCGTGGGGGTCCCTCTACGGAGGCCCTCTCCGTCTCAGCGCCGATGCCCGCAAGTTCGACACCTCGCCGGCGTGGCAGATCATGGAGGCCACCGCTGTCTCGCTCGAGACCCTCGCCGCAACTGACGTGGGCGAGGTGAACGCCCACTCGGTGGGCCTCGCCAACGCCTTCCGCGAGGACCTTGGCCTGGCTCCATCCAACTCGGCCATCGTGTCCATTCCGGGAGACGCCGCCGCCCTCGCGTCAGTGGGCGTCACCGCATCCGCACGCGATGGCCGCGCCAGGCTGTCCTTCTATCTGTACAACGATGAGGACGATGTGCTGGCCGCAGCCCGTGCCTTGGGTGCGAGGGTGCTTGTCGCGTAGGTCGCACCCCGATGGGCGCGTGCCTAGGATCGACGCATGGCGGAATCCAATGCGATCATGGTTGTCGAAAGCAGGCGGTGGGTCGCCTCGCGCGCCCACGGCGAGACACTCGAGATCGGCGTGGGCGGCTGGCCGTCACTTCCCTTCTATCCGGCCGACGCAGTTTTGACTGGGCTCGACAGACAATCGAAGGCCGTGACCAAGGCACGCAGGACGGTGAAGCGCACAGGCCGCAACGCGGTGGTGATCGAGGGCGACGCCATGGCACTGACCTTCGCGGACGCATCGTTCGATTCCGTTGTCTTTTCCTTCTCGCTCTGCGGAGTGCCCGAGGTGCGAGGCGCGCTACTCGAGGCACTCAGGGTGTTGCGACCAGGTGGGACGCTACTCATGGCCGATCACGTTGCCTCGACCTCGCGCCCTCTCTTTGCGCTTCAACGGGTCGCGGAGACGTTCACGCGCCCGATGACAGGGGAGCACTTCACGCGCAGGCCGTCCCTTGTGGCGCGCGAACTTGACATCGCCATCGTGGCGATGGAGCGGCACGGACGCGGCGCCATCGAACGGCTGCACGCGACAAAGCCCCTCTAGGCGCTGGTCTCCGGGCCGGTTGCCGCCAGGCGCCGCGATTCGAGGCCGTCGAGCACGAGCGACAGCGTGAACTCGAACTCGGCCTGGGTGTCGCACACGCTCAGCGAGCCCTCCGACTCGTGAAGTTCCATTGCCGCCAACCGCGCGATGTGCGGCATGGTGTCCGCAATCGCGGCCATCTCCTCCTCGCTTGGCGCCCCCGAGTCGCCCGCGTCAGGCTCGAAAAGCTCGTTGGTGAATCCGAGGATGAGGGGGCCGAGCGAGTGGATGGCCCTGTGGGCGAGTTCGTAGGAGAAGCCCGCGCCGACGAGGGTTGCCACGAACTGTTCGTACAGTGCGTAGAGCGCGAAGGGACTCTCGGTCTCGGCAGAGACCAGGCCGGGAGTCCACGGGTGGGCCAACATGACCCGGCGTGCGGCCAGGCTGCGCTCGCGGACTGCGTCGCGCCAGTCAGGGCCGCGCTCGCCTGCGAGTGGAGAGTCGATCGCCAGCGCGACGCCGACTACCTCGAGGAGCGCCACCTCGACCATGCCTGAGAGCAGCGCCTTCTTGTCGGACACGTAGTAATAGAGCGACATGGCCTCGCATTCGAGCTGCTCGGCTACCCGGCGCATCGTCACGGCGCCGATGCCGCTCTGGTCGGCAATGTCCACGGCGGCGGCCAGCACACGCTCGCGGCTCAGCGGTTCCTTTGCGGTCCGTGCGGACATCGAATCTCCCTCTTGCGTTCATGCGATCTTACGTTGTATGTTTTTCCCTGACCCGCCAATCTTACAGCGTAAGACGAAGACCCAAGGAGAAGAAATGACCGCCCAGACCGAACTCGACCCGCGTGTCGCCCCCGCCCGGAGCGCATCGGACACTGCCCGCCGCATCGGCCCCCGCACGGTGGTGTCGTCGCTGTGGATCTTCGTGGTCCTCAACTACCTCTATTGCGACCTGTTGGGGCTCATCTACCCGCCGGACCTGCAGGCCTACCTCGACGGCAAGATCGGCGGAATCGAGATCAACCAGGGGTTCCTGCTCGCGGCTGGCGTCCTGATGACCATTCCCATGTCCGCGGTTCTCGTGTCGCGCATCGCGCCTCACCGTCTTGCCAGGTGGTGGAGCATCGTGGCCGGCGCGATCATGACGGTGGTGCAAGTGGGCACGCTCGGCATTGGCAGCGACGTCACGCTGCACTATGCGTATTTCTCGGTGATCGAGGTTGCCACGACCGTCGCCATCGTGTGGCTGGCCGCGCGCCGCTGGAAGAACGACGCCTGACGCAACGCGGTCGCCCACCCTCCTGTGGGCGTAACAGGTACCCACGAAGCGGTCGCCCACCCTCCTGTGGGCGTAACAGGTACCCGCCTAGACCTCCGCCTCCACCAGCTCGAGCGGAGGCGCGCCCTCGGCCATGGACTTGCCAGGCAGCAGCGGCGCGACTACGAGGCCAAGCGCCATGAATCCGACGGCCCACCAGAACGTGTGGCTGAACGCGTGCGCCGCTTGCTCCGGTGACGAGACGTGCCGGGTCTGGGTCTGGAGCACCACCGCGAGCACCGCGATGCCAAAAGAACCGCCTATTTGCTGAGACACCCGCGTGACGATCGAGGCGTGCGGGATCTCCTCGTGGGACAGGCCAACGTAAGCGGTGGCCATGAGCGGCATGAAGACTGCGCCCACGCCAAAGCCGCGAATGAACAGGATCACGCCGAGGATCCAGGCGCTCGTCGTCGCATCGGCAAAGGCGAACGGGATCGTCGCCGCGGTCATGATGGCGAAGCCGGCGATCACGACCACTCGCGAACCGATCTGATCGGTGAGCCTGCCCGCGATTCCGCGCGACGCCAGCGAACCCACGCCCTGGGGGATGAGCATCAGGCCGGTAGCGAGCACATCGGCGCCGCGAAGTTGCTGGTAAAACAGCGGAATCATGAACATCGCCCCGTAGAGCGCCGTGCCCGCGAGGAACATGAGCAGCGTCGACGTGGCGAGCGGTCTGTGCTTGAGCAGGGCCAAATCGATGAGCGCGTTCTCGCCACGTCGCATCGAGTAGGCGACGTAGCCCACCACGAGAGCTAGGCCCCCGATGCCGGGGACGAGGACATCGGCGTGGCCGAAGCCGCCGTCGCCAGCGACGTTTGACAGGCCGTAGATGAGGGAGACGACGCCCACGGTGGACAGCACCGCTCCCAGCACGTCGAGCCGCGGGCGTTCGGTGCGAGGGTCTGCGGGCAGCATCCGCACGGCCATGTACAGCCCGAGCGCGCCCAGCGGGATGTTGATCCAGAACAACCAGGCCCAATCCACAAAGTGCAGCACGATTCCGCCGATGACGGGGCCAAGGATGGGCCCGAGCGCCATGGGAAGCCCGACCACGGCCATGAGTTTGCCGGGAGACCGCCCACCCGCCGCTTGCATGAGGATGGTCGCCATGAGCGGGATGATGATGCCACCGCCGAGGCCCTGCAGCGCGCGGAACGCGATGAGGCTCGTGGCGCTCCACGCGAAGCCGCACAGAAGTGACCCCAGGGTGAAGAGGCTCAGCGCCGCGATCCAGAGGCGTTTGCCGCCGAACCGACGCTGCGCCCAGCCAGTGAGTGGGATCACTGCGAACATCGCGAGCAGGTACGCCGTCACCACCCACTGGATGGTGTTGAGCGGAGCATTGAAGTCCTTGCTCAGCGTCGGGATCGCGATCGACAGGATCGTGGTGTCGAATACGACGGCCATCGCGCCAACCATGATGGCGATGATGCTGCGCCTGAGGTTGCGGTCGCGCCACGGGTCGGCGTTGGGATCGAGCATGGAAACGGGGTCGGACACCTTGGCACTCCTAGGAAACAGCGTGTATCTTATAAGCAGGACGGTACATCCAACAGAGAAGATACGCAATGTCTCTTAATGAGGACGACGGCGAAGGCGCCGAGGCCGACCCGCCCAGGCGTCGTCGCAGGGGAGACGACCTCGAGAATGCGCTTCTTGACGCGGCGTGGGAAGAATTCAAGGCGGTGGGTTTCTACGACCTGACGATCGACGCCGTCGCCCAGCGCGCGGGCACGAGCAGGGCCGTGATCTACCGTCGCTGGCCGGGCAAGGTCGAACTCGTCGCCGCAGCAGCGAGGCACGTGATTCTCAAGGGCCGTGGACCTGCGCCTGCGCCCACTGGTTCGCTACGCGGCGACCTCATCGGGCTGATGGGCTGGGCCAACCGCACCGATGTGCGCACCCTCATCGAGGCGACCCAACACGTAGGGACGTACCTCGCTGCGGAGGGCCTCACCTTCGCCGACATCAGGCAGCTCTTTCTCCAAGGTCGGCCCTCGAAGGCCTTTTCGCCCATAGACCTGGCGATCGAGCGTGGCGAGATCGATCCAAGAAACGTCACCCCACGCATCGCGTCGCTCCCCTTCGACCTTTTCAGGCACGAGGTCATCCTCAACGCGCAGCCATTGAGCGAGGAGACCATCAACGAGATCGTCGATGAGATTGTGCTGCCCCTGCTCCTGCGCAAGCGCGACGACGCTGAGGGCTAGCCGGCTCGGTCACAACGGCTCGGTCACATCGACGACCCGCGCGTCGAGCGTCGTCACCAGGTCTGCGGGATCCACGCTCGCGGCCACACCGTGCGCACCAGCGCCGATGCTGACGGGACCCGGCCGCGAGACGATCAGCGCGTCGGCGATCACCGGCCAGGCCGTCCCCGCGGGAGAGCCAAGCGACCCGAAAGGTGTGATGGTGCCGCGCTCGTAGCCGGTGGCAGCGCGGGCCACCTCCTTGTCAGGCATCGAGAGGCGGCTCACGCCGAGGAGCTCGCGCAGTTTGGGCCAGCTGATTTGGCGGTCTCCAGGAACCAGCACAAGCAAGAAGTCGTCGTCCGCCCTGCGCACCACGAGGGTTTTGATCACCTGCGCGGGAGAGACCCCACGTGCCTCCGCGGCCTCCTCAAGCGAGCCCACTTGGCCGTGGGCCGTGACCGTGTGGTCGATGCCAAAAGCGGCAAGCGCCCTGGTGGCGGCGGTATTCGGCGCGGAGGTGCTGGCAGCAGGGTTCTCGGCAGCGTGGTCGGTCATGTTTCCTTCAACGCGGAGAGCCGTCCGCGACTTCCTTGCGTGGGCAAATCGACCCTCTTTGAGCGCTCGCCCTGCGCGTACACTAGGGGTCCACCACTTCTTAGTGGGGACCTCTCGTTGACACCGGCCCCCTGGCCGGAACGATCCAGGCGCCTCCTCTGAGTCAGACTCGAGGCTCCGCGCTATGCGCTCCTTCACTCATCCCTTGGCCCGCAGGGTCTCGCACTCGACGGTGCGGCGCGCGGAATGAGAACGCCTCGCATTGAAATCGACCTGAGCGCCGTCGAGCACAACGCGCGCGAACTCGTCAAGCGCCTCCACAAGCGCGGGATCGACGTCACTGCCGTGACTCAAGCGACTCTCGGTTCGCCCGACGTGGCGAAGGCCATGATCCGCGGTGGAGTCAAGCGCCTGGGTGACACCCGCATCGAGAACATCGAGGCGCTACGCGACTCAGGCATCCGCGAGCCCATCGTGTTGTTGCGCTCGCCTTCGCCAGAGTGGGCCGAACGCGCCGTCGCTTGCGCGACGCACTCGCTCGTGAGCGACCTCGACATCGTCACCGCGCTATCCGTCGCGGCGGGCAAACGCGCGCTCAATCACGGAATCGTGCTCATGGTGGAACTCGGCGACCTGGGCGAGGGCATGATGACGGCGGATGTCCTCGACGCAGCCCGCATCATCTCGCGTACCAGGCACGTCACTCTCGCAGGAATCGGAACGAATCTCGCCGCGCGTAGCGGAGTGGTCCCCGGCGACGACCAGATGCAGCAGCTCACTGGGCTCGCGTCGACGATAGGTTCCAAGTTTGGCGTCAACCCGGCGATCATCACAGGCGGCAACTCGGCGAACCTCGGCTGGGCGCTAGGCGAGGGCCGTGTGGGGGCAATTAACGACCTGCGCCTCGGCGAATCGATCCTGCTTGGCCTCGATCCGCTCACGCGCGCTCCCATCGAGGGGCTGCGCCGCGATGGCTTTGCGGTGGTTGCGCCCGTCATCGAATCGATCGAGAAGCCGTCAGCGCCATGGGGAGTGCGGGCGGGCGCAGCCGGTGGCGCGCCTGGGCAGTCGAGGGAACGCGGCACGATCATTCAGACCATCGTCGCGCTCGGCAGCCAAGACGTGGACCCCGATGGCATCAAGCCCCCAGCGGGCTTCACGGTGCTGTCGGCGAGCGGCGACCACCTCGTGCTCGAGACTCCCACGCGCTTGGCCGCTGGCACCGAGGTGCGTTTTGGCGTGAACTACTCGGCGCTGCTGCGCGCGATGACATCGCCATTCGTGGTGGAGCGCTTGCTCACGCACTCTCCCTCGCGCTAAAGCGGGGGAGCCCGGTCGTCTCGACCGCGACTTAAGAGCGCTTCTTTGGTTTTGCGGCAGGGAGCGCATCAGCAGTGGCCTGGACGAGCGCACGGAAGCGCTCGGAGTTTGCGATCAACGCATCGTCGGCGACGCGCGAATTTCTGGCACCCGGATATGGCGGCGCCTCAGGCATTCCGTCCGACGCGGGCGTTGGCTTGATGAAGACGGTGTCATCGCAAATGAGTCCCACGATCTTGTCGTCGCAATAGAACCCGAATTCCCCAAACATGGCGCGGGCGCGCACCGCGAGGGGCTCCAGCTGCTCGAGTACGTACGCGACGGTGTCCTTTGATGTGGCCATGACTCCATCGTGGCACCCGTGTGCGACACGTGCAGGGCCGTAGCCTGGCGATCATGGCAGTCAGTCAGACCAGGCGCGCCCTGGCCGCGCGCAAGCGAAAGCGCCGCGTCGATGCCGCCGACAACGACCTCACCCCGGCCCAGTGGGAAGCCATCCTGCGAGCGTGGGGTGGCTGCGCGTATTGCGGTGCCCAGGCATCGGCCGACGCCTCGCTCCAGCGTGATTGTGTGCTGCCCATCTCGCGTGGGGGCCGCTACACGGCAGAGAACGTGGTGCCCGCATGCCGGTCGTGCAACGCGAGCAAATGCAACGAAGAAGTGACGCATTGGCTGCGCCGCAAGCGCCTCGACGAGCGGGCCTTTTTGGTGGGGCTCTACGAGGTCAACGCAGGCGTGGCGGATCCCCCGTAGGCGTCCCGGCAACGCAACTGCTGTGCACGCGCACCACAAAGGGGCCTTGTAGCAGGAGGTCCATTGGGGTATAGATGGACGATAAGGGGAGAAATCGCTCCCCACCCAGACCGGGGGAAGACAATGACCGTCCTTGTCGCCTACTCGTCGCGACACGGCGCCACCGCCGGAATCGCGCAGCACATCGCTACTCACCTCACCGAAGCGGGAGTCCCCGCCGAGGCGGCATCGGTCGACACGGTGCGGGGCCTCGAAGGTTACGACGCCGTGGTGCTCGGGGCCTCGGCGTACATGTTCCACTGGCAGAAGGACGCGGTCAGATTTGCCCGTTCCTACGCTGAGAGCCTCGCGGCGCGCCCCTTGTGGCTGTTCAGCAGCGGCCCGATAGGCACCGACCTCGTCAACAAACAGGGCGTTGATGTCTTGGTCGCGAGCCGCCCCAAGGAGTTCGACGAGCTTGTCGAGTTGCTGCACCCGATCGGTGACAAGGTGTTCTTTGGCGCCTACGATCCGACCGCGCGGCCCATCGGAATGTCGGAGCGGCTCATCCGCACGATGCCCGCGGCGCGCGACGGGCTTCCCACAGGCGACTACCGCGACTGGCCTGCGATCGAGGGGTGGGCTGAGGAAATCGCTGCAGAGTTGAAGCGCACGCCAGCGGCTTCTTGATCCACGGAGGAGCGTTAGGCCGTAGCGAACTTGCGCTGCCTGACCGTCATCCACGCGACGATGCCGAGAATGGCCGCGAAGAACACCCACGAGACGCCGTGCGTCGACAACCCACGCCCGCCGTCGTCCTTGGACGCCGTCAGGAAGTCACCGAGTGACGCGCCCAACGGGCGGGTCATGACGTACGCGGCCCAGAATGCCGCGACCTCGCCAAGCGACGTGAAGCGGTACGCGAGCCACACCACCAGGATGGCGCCGGCGATGATCAGGCCGGTGCGCGTGTAGCCCAGGCCAACACCCTCAGACAGGTAGTCGCCCGCGGCGGTGCCAAGCGAGAACGTGAACAGGATCGCGAGCCAATAGAACGCCTCGCGCTTGGACGTGGTGATCGTGTGGATCGACAGCGTCCCCTCCTGGCGATACCAGAGCGCAAACGTCGCGGCGAGTGCCACGGAGAACACGGCGGTAGATGCGAGCAACGGCACGTTGTAGACGTCGGTCAGGGCATCGGTGATGAGCGTGCCGACGATGCTCACCAGCACCACCACCAGCCAATACACGGGCGGGAAGTACCTGGGTAGCCGCATCTGAAACACCATCGCGATCGCGAGCGCGGTCGCCATCACACCGATCGTTCCCCACAGCCCCAGGCCGACGTCGGCATTGAGGAAGTCGGCAAACGTCTCGCCGACGGTTGTCGACAGGACCTTGACAATCCAGAAGGCCGCGATGACCTCGGGGACTTTGTTGAGCATCGGCCGCAACGAAGACGAAGCGCGCAGGGTGAGGGGGGCAATTGCCATGGGGGGCCTTTCGGAACGGCGCGGGGGGCGCTCAGAGTGAAGCGGAGACGAAGCACACGGTAAGTCCCTAGAACGGGCGTTGGCGAGCAGCCGTTCCACGGCTCTCACGTGGTTCTCATCTTCGAATTCTCACGCTCCTCTCACGGGCCGCTCCGTAAATTAGAGACATGACCTCAATTGCCATTTCCACACACGGGCTCACGCACCGATACGGGCCGACGCTTGCTCTCCGGCCTCTCTCTATGGAGGTTGCCAAAGGGGAGATCTTCGGCCTGCTTGGCCACAACGGCGCGGGCAAGACGACCACGGTGGCGTTGCTCACCACGCTGCTCCGGCCCACGGGTGGTACCGCATCGGTGGCCGGTCACGACATCGTCGGCGATGCTCGTGGAGTGCGAGCGGCCATCGGCTACCTGCCCGAGAACGTCCAGTTCTACGACGAGCTGACGCTCATGGAGAACCTGCGCTTCTTCGCACGGCTGTCGGGCATCGCGAAGCCTGACGCCCGCATCGGCGAGGTGCTCGCCTTTCTCGATTTTGAGGGCCACGACAAGCAGCGGCTCGGCACGTTCTCCAAGGGCATGCGTCAGCGGGTGGGAATCGCCCAGGCGATCCTGCACAGGCCCGCAGTGTTGTTCCTTGACGAGCCCACGTCCGGACTGGACCCCGAGGGCGTACGGACGCTGCGCGAGACGGTGGTGCGTCTCAACTCCGAATGGGGCACCACGATCTTCATGAACACCCACCTGTTGGCGGAGGTGACGCGCACGTGCACAAGCATCGGGATTCTGCGGCACGGCGAACTGGTGCATCAGGATTCCCTGTCCGCCACGTTGGGGGCATACCCGACGGAGCAGGCGCTCGAGGCTGCTTACTTCGAGACCGCTGGCAACGAGACCGCCGACGTCGACTCACCTGGGACCGTAGCGTGAGAGTCCTCGCCGTGCTCGCCGTCGTCGCCCGTCACGAGCTGCTCGCGAGCCGCCGCAATCGGGCGCCCCAGCTCTTGATCGCGATGTTCGTCGGGATGGTCGGCTTCTCTTCCTTCATCGGGTGGATGACGCAACACACTGTGAGCGGCATCTACAGGCAGGTGCTCGCCGACGGCCTGACCACCCAACCCAATCCCTTCGTCGACGTGGCACCGCTCTTCTTTGCGCGCAACACCGTGATCTACGTGGTCATGATCGGCACGCTCATGGCGGCGGCGCTTGGGGTGCAGTCGGCGTTGCGCGACCGCAAGGCCGCGACGGCGGACCTCGTGCTCAGCAGGCCGGCCAGCGTGCGCGGAGTTCTCGCCGGTCGCATGATCGGCATTGGGGCCCTGCTCGCCGTGGTGGTCTCTGTGTCATCCCTCCTCAGCTGGGCGAGCATCAGCGCCATCACGCGATCCCCTCTGGGCGCGGGCAACACGGTCAGGCTCGTCGAGTTCGGACTGCTGACATGGGTGTTGCTGCTCGGCTTCGCCGCGCTCGGCGTCCTGGGTGGGCTCTACGTCAGGCGCGAGACGACGGCGCTCCTTGCCCCCTTCGTCGCGTGGGCGGTCATCGCGTTCGTGCTGCCGCAACTCGGCACCGCGGCCAGGCCCGTCTCCCTGCTCAACCCCGTCGCTGCGGTTCCCCAAACATCGGGCGTCTTCCACGCCGTGTCCTACGTGACGGGGCCGCTGTCGGTCACCGAACACTTCAAGACCGCGTCGTCGGCGATCCTCGAGGGCTCGTCCGGAGCGTTTCCGGTGGCATCGCTCGCCGTCATCGCCGCCTTCGCGGCGGTCCTTGTCGCGGCCGTGATCATCACGAGTCCTTCCAGGTTGAGAGGGGGCGCAAGTGAATAGCCTCGGCGTCTTCGCGTCCAAGGAGCTGCTCGACCTGCGTCGCAACAAGGTCGTCTGGGTGCTCACGGCGTGCCTCGCGGTGGCCGTGCTCATCTCCGTAGTGGTCGCCTCCCTCGACTTCCGCTCACAGCTGGCGGATTACCACCTTTACGTGAGTCAGCTCAAGGCGACGGGCAGCGCGGCCATCCCCGCGGCCCCCCAACTGTTCCCCCTGCAACTGCTGCGCGGAGGCATCGAGTACATCGAGATCATCGGCGCACTGTTTGCCGTGGTGGTCGGCTACGGTACGATCGCCCGCGAACGCTCCCGCGGCACGATGCATCTGATCTTCACCAGGGACATCGGGCGCGCGTCGTTCGCGGGCGGCAAGCTGATCGGCATCGGCGTGTTCTGGGCGGTCATGGTGGGCGGGATCATCGCTGTTGCCGCAGCGTCGGTGAGCGTCGTGGGAACGGCGTCCCTCACGGGAGGTGATGCCTTCCGGCTGGTGATTGCAGGCGTCGCGTCGTGGGTCTACCTGATGTTCTGGAGCGCGATCGCCGCCGGCCTCACCGCGCTCATGCGCAGGCCAAGTAGCGCGCTGATCGCGGCGCTCGGGCTGTGGCTGCTCGTGGTGCTCATCGTTCCGCAGATCGGCGACACGATGGACCCCGACAACCAGGTGCCAGGCGGCCTGTTCAAGGCGCTCGCGATTCAGAAGCCCGACGAGGTGGCGGTGCTCGCCCACTTCGCCTCCTTTGAGTCGGCGCGCAACGCCCTCGAGGCCACCTCCGTGTCCAAGCTCTTTGAGCGCATAGCTTTCGCGTTCCTTGGCATCAAGGACAAGTACAACCAGCAGGGCTTTGGCCTGCTCTGGCACGCGATGTATCGCTACTCGTGGTCGGTCCTGGCGCTGACGGCCACCTCGGCCGGCTTCGCCATCGCTACCTCTACCCGCAACAACCTCCTCAGGAAGGCATCATGAAGAACCCCTTGACTCCCCTTACCGTCGCATTCGTCGCCGGAGCGCTCACCCTCGCGGGTTGTTCGGCGAACACCACTCCCGCAACTCCCGCGCCCTCGCTGGGTGGGGCCACTTCCGGCGGGGTGGTGTCCTCCGCCGTGGTGCTTCCGGTCACGGTTGACCCGATCCAGAACGCCGCGACCGCGGCGGGACTCACCGTGTCCAAGGTGATGCTCGAGGACAACACGGATCCTTCGGGGGCCGCGATTGGCGACAGGTTGCAATTCACGATCGGCAATGACACCGCCGCCGCACTGTCGGGCCTCGAGGTGTTCTACACGATGACCGACACGACCACGGGTGCGGCCGAGTCCTACTTTCAGCCGCTTGATGGGCTCACCGTGCCCGCCAACGGAAGCGTCACCGTGTACTTCGACAACGACGCGGGCGCCGGCCACTTCCCCGAAAACAAGTTCAGCCTCTATCGCTCCTCGCTCAATCAGGTCGACTTCATTGTGGAACTGAGCGCGCCGGGCCTCAAAATCGCCACGGGAATGGGCTCTAAGAGCGCGGGGGCAGGCGAGCAGGCCGACTGAGAGCCGTAGCATCGACCTGTCAGGCTGGGAAGGGCTAGACCACGCAATGGCTAGACCACGGAATGAGAGTGTCATGCGGATCCTGATCGTCGAAGACGATGTGCGCATCGCCGACGTTGTCAGGCGCACGCTGACCGAGGCAGGCTACGCAGCCGATGCCAGGCACACGGCATCGGCCGGGCTCGACGCGTTTGCCGTGGAGTCGTACGACCTGGTGATCCTGGACGTCATGCTTGCCGATGCCGACAGGGGCGGCTTCGAGGTGTGCCGCTCGATACGCGCGGTCAACGCCGACGTTCCCGTGCTGATGCTGACCGCGCTCAACAAGGTCAGCACCAAGGTTGAGGGGCTGGACGCTGGGGCGGATGACTACCTGGTCAAGCCGGTTCACGTTCAGGAATTGTTGGCCAGGGTGCGCGCGCTACTGAGGCGCGCGCCCAGGGCCCACCTGCCCGTCCTCGAGGTGCAGGGTGTGAGCCTCGACCCCGCGACGCGCGCCGTCACCACGCAGGGACGCGTGGTGCCGCTGACCGCCAAGGAGTTCGCCGTCCTCGAGTACCTGATGCGAAACGCGGGCAGGGTGGTGAGCGCGAGCGAACTTATCGACCATGCCTGGGACGGCAACTACGAGGGCTATTCAAACGTGGTGCAGACATACGTGCGTTACGTGAGGCAGAAGCTCAAGGCTCCAGGCAAGCCCGACCTGATCGAGACGCGGCGTGGCGCGGGCTACATCATTCAGGCGCGGTCATGATCGAGGCCGCGCTGTGATCGAGGCCGCGCTGTGATATTCCGCCAAGCGCTGCTGCGCCTCACGGTCGCCTATTCCGTCATCCAGCTACTGCTCTTCGCGTTGACGGAGCTGGCCGTCTACGTCTTTGTGGCACTCACGTTCGACTTTGACGTGGTCTCGATCGACGGGGTTCCCGCCGGCTTCGACGCGGCGGGGCACGCGTTGTCGAAGCTCCGGACGGCCCTCATGGTCGTGTACCTGGCGCTTCTCATCGTGGTCCCGCTCGTGAGTTACGTGATGGCGCGCGTGGCGCTGCGGCCCCTGCGGGTCAGTTACGAGCGCCAACAGCAATTTGTCGATGCCACCTCGCACGAGTTCCGCACCCCGCTGGGCGTCATCATCGGGGAACTCTCGCTCGCGCTCATGCGGCCCCGCAAGGGGGTCGAATACAGGGCTGCGATCGAGCAATCGCTCGGCGCCGCAGAGGCGCTGGCGTCGCTCACCAACCAGTTGTTGCTGTTGTCGCGGGATGACCGATCCGAAATGAGCGGGGAACGCGAGTCGATCGCTGTCGACGACCTTTTTGCCGCGGCCGTCCGCCAAAGCGAGGCCGCAGGGCCCGCACGCGCGTTCGTGATGGTGCCAGCACCAGGGGTTACGGTGAGCGGCTCGCGCGACCTGCTAGTCCACGCCGTGCGCAACGTCATCGACAACGCGATCAAGTACACCGAGCCCACAGGGCGAGTCGAGGTCACCGCATCGCACCGCGGGGCCTCGGTCAACATCGTGGTGGCGGACAACGGACACGGAATGTCGCTCGACGAGTCCCGCCACGCGTTTGACCGGTTCTGGCGAGCGCCATCGGCCCGCGCGGTGCCCGGACACGGCATCGGCCTGTCGCTCGTGCGCCAGATTGTCGAGGCGCACGGCGGGCGCGTCCATATCGCGTCGGTGCCCGGCGAGGGCACCACGGTCACGATGACGCTTCCGTCCTGACGGCGGGCCGCCCGATCGCTGCCCGCCACCTGCGCCTTGTTCGCACTTGGCACGTGGTTTTTGGGGCTAATGCAGGCGTCACGTGCGGATGGGGCGCGGGTCGACTCGCCCGGCAGCAGACCGCCCGACAGGACGCAGGCCCACGCTAACGCGCTCCCTCACCGCCAACGGCAGGCACGATGCCCTCGTAGGCCCCGTCGTACGCGACGGTTTG
>JAYTGI010000234.1:0-4809 GCA_043733605.1 Demequina sp.
CTGCTCATGGACGTTCAATCTTTGCTCGACTCCGGGGGCCAGGTCGTGTTGTTCACGCCCAAGTCGGGCCGTGAAGGCCACGTGCAGGCGCGCGAGGTCGAAGAGGGCTCGTCACTGGCAGGCTTGCATGCCACCTCGACCTTCGTGGTCGACGCGAATTGGGCAGCGACGGTGCTTGTGGAAAAGGGTCACTCGAAGTGACCCACCCCCTCGTGGGTCAACCGGCTCCCGATTTCGCACTTCCCGATCAGGACGGCGTGCCCGTCTCTGGCGCTGACCTTCGCGGCGCCGATGCGCTGATCGTGTTTGTTCCCTTCGCGTTCTCGCCAGTGTGCACGTATGAGCTCGAGCAATTGCGAGATGCGAGCGAGCTCACCGCAGAGGGCGCGCGCATCGTGATCGTCAATTGCGATTCGACGTACGTCAACCAAGAGTGGGCGTACCAAAACAAGTTCGAGGGCACGCTTCTGAGCGACTTTTGGCCGCACGGCGCGATGTGCGAGAGCTTCGGCGTCTTCGACGCGGAACTTGGGCGCGCCAAGCGCGGCTCCTTCCACATCGACGCGAACGGCATCGTCGATTGGGTACTGGTGAGCCCGACGGGCGACGCGCGCGACCTCGCCGAATATCGCAAGGTCTTGGGCGTTCTCGCGTAGTGCGCGTGCGGATGATGGGTGGCGCGCTCCCTGGGACGCCCCTCGATGGTGAACAATGGTCCAGGGCCCTTAGCTCAGTTGGTTAGAGCACTGCGCTTACACCGCAGGTGTCATCGGTTCGAGTCCGGTAGGGCCCACTCACGTGCATCAAGGCGGCCGCGCCTCGGGCGGCCAGGTCAGGAGGGCGCATGGCGACTGTCGCCGACGTGGTTGCTTGGGCCGATGGCCGCTACCCGCCTCGCCTTGCCGAGCAGTGGGATGCTCCCGGCCTGTCGGTAGGCGATCCCCGCCGGGTCGTACGGCACGTTCGGTTTGCGGTCGACCCCACAATTGCTGTGGTGCGTGAGGCGCTCGCTGTGGGCGCGGAGATGCTCATCACTCACCACCCCCTCATGCTTCGTGGCGTGACCACCGTTGCCGCCAACACCGCCCACGGTGCGGTGGTCCACGCGCTCATCTCCAATGGATGCGCACTCTTTGCCGCCCACACCAACGCCGATGCCGTCGACGGCGGAGTCGCAGAGGCTCTCGCGCTGGCCATCGGGATGAACGTCGAGGGCCCTCTCATCCCCGCACAGGCAGGCTCTGCCGACGGCACCGGTCGCATCGGGACCATCGCGCCGATGTCGCTGAGCGACTTCGCGGCGAAGATCGCCGCCGCCTTGCCATACACCGCAGGCGGAGTGCTCTACGCGGGCAATCCCAACGCAATGGTGCTGAGCGTCGCTGTCGTGGGAGGCTCTGGCAGTGCGTTCATCGGTGACGCCGCGGCTGCTGGCGTCGATGCATTTGTGACGGCCGACATGCGCCACCACCCCGCGACCGATGCCCGAGAGGCCGCGACACAGAATGACGGCAGGCCGTACCTCGTGAGCGTGTCTCACGCGGCATCCGAGTCGTTGTGGCTTGACGTGGCTGCCGCCGAGCTGGCGCTAGCGCTCGGCGTGACCACGTCGGTGAGTACGCTAAGCACCGATCCATGGACAGGCCACGCGCCGTCCACCACGTAAGGAGACACCGTGCCCAAGGCCCCAGCAGCGGACCAACTGCGGTTGCTGACCGTTCAGGAGCTCGACACGCACGCGGCTCAGGCCCGCCACCGCCTCGATTCGCTTGAGTCCAAGGTGGAGCTCGCGAAGCTTCTCGAGCGCGAGGGCGAACTCACGGGGCGCCGCATCGAGGCCGACACCGCGATTTCGGATCTCAAGCGCGAGGTCACAAAGGCCGAGGACGATGTCGAGTCGGTGCGCACCCGCGCCAAGCGCGACAACGACAGGCTGCTGATAGGCGGCCAGACTCCTCGCGACCTGCAGGGACTGCAGTCCGAGCTCGAGGTCTTGGTCAAGAGGCAGGCCGCCCTCGAGGAGATTGAGCTCGACGCGATGCAGCGTCTCGAGGATGCCGAATCCGTCGCCGACGGAGTCGTTGCGGAGGCCGCCGTGATCGCGGCCGCGCTCGCGGATGTCCGTGCACGCGTCGAATCCGAGTCCACCGCGATCGAGGCGGAACTTGCCGACGTGGCAAGAGAACGGATCAACGCGACGTTCAATCTCGACGAATCCTTGCTGGCGCTGTACGAGAAACTGCGCGCCCAGTACGGAGATTCTGGTGCGGCCGCGCTCACTCGCGGAACGTGCCAGGGATGTCACATGAGCCTCAATCCCGTGGACCTTGCGGGCATCGAGGCGACCCCAGATGACGAGATCGTCAGGTGCGAGGAGTGCGGCAGGATCCTCGTGCGCGGGACCACCGCGTGAGTGGTGAGGAAGACGCGCCCGAAGAGGCTACCGCGCCGTTGGTGACGCTCGAGTCCACCGAAGCGCACCTCATCGCTCCGCTCACGATCGTCTTCGTGAGGCATGGCGTGACCGACATGACCGTCACCCGCAACTTCTCGGGCGGCCAGGTGGAGGGCCCGAGCCTCAATGCCGAGGGCCGCGTCCAGGCAGCCAAGGCTGCCGACGCCGTCTACGCCATCGGCCGCAGGTCGTGGGTGAAGTTGCCCAGGGTTTCGCGAGTATTCGCGTCCCCGATGGCTCGCACTCAAGATATGGGCGCGGCGGTCGCGCGCCGGATCGGTGTGAACGTCGAGACCGAGCCCTTGTTGCGCGAGGTGGAATTCGGGCGTTGGGAGGGCCTCACTGCGGAGGACATCGTTCGCCAGGATGGCGACGCGGTGCATCGGTGGCGCTTTGGCGAGATTTCGGCGCCTGGCGGCGAGTCCTTCGGCGACGTGGGCGCCAGGCTCGACCGGGCGCTGCGCGGCTTTGCCGCGGAACACGCGCGCCTGAGCGAGTCAGGAGACGACGTCGAACGCGCCTGGTCCGCCGTCGCTCACGCGGTTGCCATCAAGTGCGCCGTCGGCGTCTCCCTTGGGGTCGACAAGCGATCATGGGGAGCGATGTGGCCGGAACCCGCGTCCCTCACCATCCTGCAGCTACGGGTCACCCGTGACGGCGACATCGTCGAGAGGCACCTCATGTGCCTCGGAGCCCCTAATCACTAGCGTGCTGCTCATCCGCAAGCGCCCCTAAGGAGGCATTTCATGTCTGTTGCATGGTTGGCACCTGTGCCAGTGTGGAAGGAGCCGTTGTGGGCGTCGATCCTGCGAGCGGGCGTTCGCCTGATTCTCGCGGTCGTGTGGGCTGCGGCCGCCGTGGTCGTGCCCTGGAAGGGGCCCGCATTGATCTTCGTGCTCTTCTCGGTGATGGCGCTCGCCCACACGGCGCTCGCTGTCGCGAACCGCATGAAGAACGGCGGAGTGCTTCTGCAACTTATGGGCTCGGGCACCCTCGAGTGGACGCGGTCCTTTCAGGAGCAGTGGCTGGGCAGGCCCGTGGACTTCGTCGACGGAGCCGCGATCGAGGTTGTCCCCGTGGATCCCATACCTGTCCGAGCTCCTGCGGCGCCGCACGTCACTCTGGTCGGCGACAGCCATAGCATCACGCGCCTGCCGCTGTACCGGCGCACCGTGGCCGAATTCATGGACGAGGTCAACGTGATTCTGGCCCCGAAAGGCGTCACGCTCGTGGAGCAGGGAACGGTGCGCAAGCCCCGAGAGCGCAAGGGCGACTAGGAGCCGATGACGAGGGTGAGCTCCTGCGGACCCTTCGCGGTCGTCACGAGCGACAAATCAATGAGGTGAGTGCCGATCATCGTCGCCGCGGCATCGGCAACGTCTGATGGCGTCCGAGGGACGGTGCCCAGGCTCAACAGGTGAGCCGTGAGCAGCCCCCGAGTGTGCTTCGCCATGTGGCTGACCACCGAGCGGGTGCCGTCACGGTCTCTCAACACCCTGACGGCCACCCATGGCGCATCGATCGTGGACCATGCCGCCGCGTAGGCGCTTGAACGGCAGTCGACGACAACGCCGTCCCCGACGAGGGGGCCTAGCGCAGCGTCGAGGTGGCGTCTCCATAAGCCCGCGAGCCCGCCCAGCCGAGGCATCGGCGTCGCCATCGACAGGCGATAGGCGGGGATCTTGTCGGTGGGGGAGATCGCCCCCCAGAGCGCGGAGATGATGCGGATGCGCTCGTGAGCCCTTGCCTGCATTCGCGCGTCCCACGAGGCCGACTGTGCCGCGTTGTACAGCACTCCCGTGTATACGGTGGCTGCCTGCGCGGACGGGTTGTCCCACAGGGTCGTGTTGTGTCTCACCTCGTGGGCGAGAGAAGCGCCGACGCCGAGCGTCGCCAAAGCGCCGCGAGTACCGCTGACCCGAATCAACGCGTCGCCCACGCGGCGGCGGGTGTCGGACAGCTCAGGGTGGCTGAGGGAACTCAGCGCGACGGGCGGGCCCGTGACCGGGAATGACTTGCCTTCCGACGGGGGCAAGAGGATGAGCATGAGTCCAGGGTAGTGACGATGTGCCAGGGCCTTTCGCAAGCGCGGCCGCCGCCTGGGTTCGCAGCGAGAGGCGGCTCCGGACATCACCGCGTAAAGTAGTCTCGGATGAGTTGGCCAGGCGGTCGCGTTGCGGGGAAACCCGTGCCGAGGAACGTCCGGGCTCCGTAGAGCAGGGTGATGGCTAACGGCCACCCGGGGTGACCCGCGGGACAGTGCCACAGAGACGAGACCGCCTTCACCGGTTTTCCGGTGAAGGTAAGGGTGAAACGGTGGTGTAAGAGACCACCAGCGTGCCGGGTGACCGGCA
>JAYTGI010000235.1:0-1601 GCA_043733605.1 Demequina sp.
CGCACCTATCAGGACCAGGAACGCTGGAAGGGCGGCTGGGTGCTCAACAAGCGCGGCAAGCTCAAGCTGCGCTCGGGCGGACGTCTCAAGCGCCTCGCCAGCATCTTCAGCAACCCCAATCTCCCCGACGTCAGCGACTACTACGAGCCGTGGACGTACGACTACGACAACCTGCTCTCGGCCCCCCTCCAAGAGCACAGCCCCGTCGCCCAACCGCGATCCACGATTACCGGCAAACCCATGAAGATCCAGTGGTCGGCGAACTGGGACGACGACCTGGGAGGCGCCCCCGAATACGGCCCCAGTGACCCGATCATCAAGAAGATCAAGTCCGATGTGAACGACCGCGTCAATTTCGAGTTCGAGCAGGCGTTCATGTTCTACCTACCGCGCATCTGCGAACACTGCCTCAACCCCGCATGCGTCGCAGCCTGCCCCTCTGGCGCGATGTACAAGCGGGCCGAGGACGGCATCGTTCTGGTGGACCAAGACCAGTGCAGGGGCTGGCGCATGTGCGTCACTGGCTGCCCCTACAAGAAGGTGTTCTTCAACCACGCGACCGGCAAGGCCGAAAAGTGCACCATGTGCTACCCGCGCATCGAGGCAGGCCAGCCGACGATCTGTTCCGAGACGTGCGTGGGGCGTCTGCGCTACCTCGGGCTGTTCCTCTACGACGCAGACAAGGTCGCCAAGGCTGCGGCAACACCCGACGAGAAGGACCTCTACGAGGCCCAACTCGACCTCATCCTCGACCCCCACGACCCCGAGGTTCAGGCAAACGCCAAGCGCGATGGCATCCCCGACGACTGGATGGAGGCTGCACGCAGGTCTCCCGTGTATCGCCTCGCAAAGGAGTTCAGGGTGGCGCTACCGTTGCACCCCGAATACCGGACGATGCCGATGGTCTGGTACATCCCGCCGCTGTCCCCCATCGTCGACGCGTTGCGCGAGACGGGCCACGACGCGGAGGACGCCGACAACCTCTTCGGTGCGCTGCGTTCGCTTCGGATCCCCGTCGAGTACCTGGCCGAGCTCTTCACGGCGGGCGATCCTGGCCCCGTGTTGCGGTCGCTCGACACGCTGTCGATCATGCGCTCGTACATGCGTGACAAGAACATCGGCAATGCCCTGCGTCCCGAGCTCCCTGCGCGTGTCGGCCTGACCGAAAACGCCCTTCTCGAGCTCTACAGGCTCTTGGCCATCGCCAAGTACGAGGACCGCTACGTGATCCCGGCGGCCCACGCCGAGGTCGGCAAGGAACTCGAGGACCTCGCGTGCTCGCTCGACGGCGTGGGCGGGGTGGGCCAGTTTCCTGGTGGAGCACCTTCGCCCAACATCAAGCAGCCACAACCCATCGCCGCAGAGAGCTTCCACGCGCTCAAGGACCGCGACCATCTCAGGTCCGACGCATCGTCCACGCTTCCACCCGACCTCAATCTGCCGCATTGGAACGGAAATGGCGTTCACCTCGGAATGCCGAAGGTGAGGACTCGCGATGAGTGAATCAACCGCCGCCGCGCGACTGGCCGCGTCATGGCTGCTGTGGTATCCGGACGACGCGCTCATTGAGCGCCTGCCCGAGATCACGAGGGTGGTCGAGG